>NZ_JANRHN010000021.1:0-64855 GCF_024733745.1 Bacteroides sp. ET225
AGAACAACAATAAAGATGGCATGTGAAATGAAAAAACAAGCTCATTTACACATGCCGCCTTATATTTTTTGAACATTTACTGAATGTCCCCAAATAAAAAAACGCACGGAGATACGAAAACTCGTCTTTTCTATCTCCGTGCGGCTGTATTATTCAAAAGGCAGCTTAAAGCGCCTCATACTCTTTTCCCAATCACTCTTCTGCCGAGAACTCCTTGATCCGCTGTTCTTCGCTCAGACGGCAGATCAGCAAAGTGTCATTCTTTTCTGCCACGATATAACCGTCCAGTCCCTGCACCACCACTTTCTTTTCCTGCGTGGCATGTATGATGCAGTTGCGCGTTTCATACACCTTAACATTCGGTCCGATGCACACATTGTTGTGAGCGTCGCGCTTGGAATTTTCATGCAGCGATCCCCACGTACCCAGATCGCTCCATCCGAACGAAGCCGGAAATACATAGATTTCGTCCACTTTTTCCATAATGGCATAGTCAACGGAAATGTTTTCGCACGTAGGGAACAGTTCGTCCACCATTTCCTGCTCCTTATCCGTGTAATAGTAAGGAAGCATCCGCTCAAATACTTTTGCCATCGTCGGCTGATAGACACGGATTGCATTCACAATCGTGTTTACGTTCCACACAAAGATTCCCGCGTTCCAGAAGAAATTGTTGCGCTGCAGGTAACGTTCCGCTGTTGCCAGGTCCGGTTTCTCCTTAAAGGCATCCACACGGTAGATTTCCTTGTTTGAAGGACATGGCAGCGACAAGTCCGCCTCTATATATCCGTATCCGGTTTCAGGCCGGTTTGCTTTCATTCCCAACGTAACGATGGCATCTGAATCAGCCGTGAACTTCATGGCTGACAGAACGACACGTGCAAACTCGCGCTCGTTCATCACGATATGGTCACTCGGCGTAACGACAATGTTTGCTTTCGGGTTCTTCGCCTTGATCTTCCAGCTTACATAAGCGATGCAAGGAGCCGTATTGCGGCGGCAAGGTTCCAGCAGCACATGCTCTTGCGGTATTTGCGGAAGCTGCTCTTTCACGATAGAAGCATACTTTGCAGAAGTAACCACCCAAATGTTTTCGGGCAGACATACATCTCTGAAACGGTCGGCAGTCAACTGGATAAGTGTCCGTCCGCATCCCAGCACATCAATGAACTGTTTCGGCATTTCGGGACTGCTCATCGGCCAGAAACGACTGCCTATGCCTCCGGCCATAATGACAACATGATTATTTGCAGGGTTCATAAATACTACACTTTTTGTAACGTTACAAAGGTAATATTATTTTTCTGAAAAACCCTGTATAACAAAACCTTTTTTATCAGAATTCCGCCTTTCGGCATACGTAGAAAATATCCGTTCCGCCCTTGATGCAAGAACAGAAACGGATATGGCTTCAGGCTCCGGAAAGCGGGAGCCATTCATTTCTTTTTCTTCCAAAGATTGCTCATGTCCTCCAAAGTCTTGCCCTTCGTTTCGGGAACAAGCTTCCAAACAAACACGGCAGCAAGGACACAGATGACACCATACAGACTGTATGCAAACATATGGCCGAACTTATCGCCCATATCGCCCGCGCTCATGTTGTAAAGCGGAAGGAAGGTGGACGAAACGATAAAATTGAAAATCCACTGAAAGGCTACAGCGATTGCAACAGCGGCTCCACGGATGGTGTTAGGGAAAATCTCTGAAATCAGCACCCAGCAGATCGGCCCCCAGCTGAACATGAATGAAGCACTGTATATCATGATGCTGACAACAGGAAGTACCGGAGGTATCCCGGAAACCAGATTGCAGACAGCCACGCCGAAGGCGCCGACAGCCATTCCGATTGAACCTGCAATAAGCAGCGGACGGCGCCCCAGCTTTTCTACCGTAAATACGGCAAGCAAGGTGAACAGAAGATTGACAATGCCCATAAAGACTGTCTGTACCATCGGACTGCCCATGCCCATCGTTTCAAATATGCGTGGGGCAAAATAAAGCACAGCATTGATGCCCACAGCCTGCTGGAATACGCTCAGCATGATGCCGACGAATATGACCAGCCACCCGTAAGTGAACAGACGCTCGGTCTTCTCTTCGGCAGTGGACTTGATGTCGGCCAGAATTTCTTTTGCCTTGGAGAAACCGTTGATGCGGACAAGCACTTGCAACGCCTTCTCATCCTTTCCGCTCATCGCCAAATAGCGGGGCGTTTCGGGAACCAGCAGCACCAGCAGAGAAAAAACCGCTGCAGGAACCCCTGCGCTGAGAAACATCAGACGCCAGCCCGTTTCAATGGTCCAGGCCGCTTCTCCCGGATTCAGAATCTGATTTACGCCTTCCACAGCCTTGATGACCGGATTCACGTTGTCGCCTAAGATCAGGAAGTTGACGATGTAAACGATGAGCTGGCCGGAAATGATTGCAAACTGATTCCACGACACCAACGTACCGCGAATGTTGCTTGGAGCTATTTCTGCAATATACATCGGACAGATAGCTGAAGCCAGCCCGACTCCTATCCCTCCTATGATACGATAAATGTTGAATGCCACGAGCAGAGGAAAAGTCGGTTTTCCATGCTCGAAAAACAGAAACTCCGGATCATAGGTTCCCAAAGCTGCGACGAGAAACAAAATACCGGCAACAAAGAGCGTGCGCTTACGTCCGTAGTGTGAGGCCAGAAAGCCGGAAACGGCACTGCCGACAATGCACCCAATCAGTGCGCTTGACGAAGTGATGCCATGCACCGCATCCGTATATGCAAAGTCCGAGGCTCCCATAAAGAAAGCCTGAAGCCCCTTTTCCGCTCCAGAAATGACCGCTGTGTCATAACCGAACAGCAGTCCGCCAATTACGGCAACAAGTACGACTGAAAAAAGATAAGCCTTGCTGCCTTTTTCCGTATGATTCATGATATTAAATTTTATATCCAACGAAAAATGGAAGACCCGCAGGCAGGCCTTCCATTCCGATGACAGTGTTAACAGTACATATTCACTATAGCTTCATACAGCTCCTGCTTTCCGCTCGTCTGTTTCGGTTCGCCGACAGTCTTCGCATAAGCCACAACATCTTCCAGCGTAAGCTTGCCGTCTTCAAAGTCCTTTCCCTTTCCCGAATCAAACGAAGCATACCGGTCGGCAAGCATTTTTCTGTAAGGAGATTCTTCCAGCAGCTTGGCTGCACTCAGCAGGGCGCGCGCCATCACATCCATGCCGGCAATATGAGCGATGAAGATGTCTTCCAGATCGGTAGAATTGCGGCGAGTCTTGGCATCAAAGTTCGTGCCGCCGTTGCCCAAGCCTCCGTTACGGATAATCTGCATCATCGCCTGAACCAGCTCATAGTTGTCTATCGGGAACTGGTCTGTGTCCCATCCGTTCTGGTAGTCGCCGCGGTTAGCGTCGATAGAACCCAGCATACCGTTATCTACAGCGACGCAAAGTTCGTGTTCAAAGGTATGTCCGGCCAGTGTAGCATGGTTCACTTCAATGTTCACCTTGAAATCCTTATCAAGATTATGGGCTTTCAAAAAGCCGATGACGGTTTCCGTATCCACATCATACTGATGCTTTGTCGGTTCCATCGGCTTCGGTTCAACAAGGAAAGTTCCTGTAAACCCGTGTGCACGGCCATAATCGCGGGCGATAGTCAGCATCTGAGCCAGATGTTCTTTTTCACGCTTCTGGTCAGTATTCAGAAGTGACATGTAACCCTCGCGTCCGCCCCAGAACACATAATTCGTACCTCCCAGTTCGATTGTGGCGTCGATGGCATTCTTTATCTGAACGGCAGCCCGCGCAACGACATCAAAGTCGGGATTTGTTGCGGCTCCGTTCATATAGCGCGCGTGACCGAATACGTTTGCAGTGCCCCACAGCAGCTTGATGCCCGTTTCAGCCTGTTTCTGTTTCAGATAAGCAACAATTTCCTTCAGATTCGCTTCATATTCTTCGATGGTATCAGCCTCATCGCAAAGGTCCACATCATGGAAGCAATAATATTCGATTCCCATCTTTTGCATGAACTCGAATCCCGCATCAGCCTTGTCCTTTGCAGCCTGCACCTTGTCGGGATTTCCTTTCCACGGAAAGCTCTTTGTTCCCACGCCGAACTGGTCACCGCCTTCAGCGCACAACGTGTGCCACCAGGCCATCGAAAATTTCAGCCAGTCTTTCATCTTCTTTCCCATTACCACTCTTTCAGGATCATAGTAACGGAAAGCCATCGGGTTCTTACTTTCTACACCTTCGAATTTAATCTTTCCAATGCCGGGAAAATACTCTTTGTTTGCCATTGTTTTTGAATTTAAAAGTTAATGAAACAAGTTTATATAATAAGATTACAATCTGTTCAGACAATCCAGCCAGCGTCCATACGCATCCTCATAAGCTGCACGGTCAGATTCCTTCGGCTCAATCACATCCAGCTTGTCGAGTGTAGCGAATGCCTCGCTGCTGTTCTTGTAAATGCCGACTCCCATGCCGGCTCCCTTGGCCGCACCTACAGAACCGTCTGTATCATACAGTTCGATGACAGTTCCTGTAACACCCGCCAAAGTTTCGCGGAAAATCGGACTCAGAAACATGTTTGCATGTCCGGCATGGATTTTCTCCACACTCATTCCCATACCTTTCATTATGTCAATTCCATATTTGAACGCAAACACGATTCCTTCCTGAGCTGCACGGAGCAAATGGCTGCGCGTATGCAAGTTGAAGTTTACGCCATGAACGGAACATCCCGCTTCGCGGTTTCGGAGCATACGCTCTGCCCCGTTTCCGAACGGAAGAATGCTGATGCCTCCCGAACCGATCGGCGCCTGCGCAGCCATACCATTCATTTCGGCATACGAAACTTCTTCGGACATCACGGTGCGCTTCATCCACGAATTAAGGATTCCCGTACCGTTGATGCAAAGCAACACACCCAAACGGGTCTGTTCGGCCGTATGGTTCACATGGGCAAACGTATTGACACGCGATTCCGGATCATAGTTCACTGCACCGTTCACTCCATAAACCACACCGGAGGTTCCGGCAGTCGAAGCGATCTCACCCGGATTGAACACATTCAGCGACAAAGCGTTATTGGGCTGGTCGCCTGCACGGTAAGCCACCGGAATGCCCTCTTTCAGCCCAAGTTCACCGGCCGCCTGTGCAGTCACACGGCCCTGTTCGGAGAACGTAGGACAAACGGCAGGAATCAGCGAACGGTCGAATCCGTAGAAGTCCATCAGGAAATCCGCAAGTCCATTCTTCTGAAAGTCCCAAAACATCCCCTCGGATAGTCCGGACACGGTCGTATATACCTCTCCCGTCAGCTTCATGGCTATATACTCGCCCGGCAGCATAATCTTGTCTATCTTCTCATACACTTCCGGTTCGTTTTCTTTCACCCAAGCCAGCTTAGAGGCCGTAAAGTTTCCCGGAGAATTGAGCAGATGGGTCAGGCATTTCTCTTCGCCCAACATCCTGAATGCTTTCTCCCCATAAGGAACCGCGCGCGAATCACACCAGATAATGGCGGGACGAAGCACATTCTGATTCTTGTCAACGCACACCAGGCCGTGCATCTGATAAGAAATCCCGATTGCAGCAACATCTTCCTTTTTTGCCCCGCTTTTCTGCATCACAGCACCAGTGGCGGCACGCAAGTTCTCCCACCACATTTCCGGATGCTGTTCCGCCCATCCCGGACGCAAAGTGATGATTTCGGCTTCCGTCTTCGGATAAAACGCCGAAGCGACACACTTGCCCGTATGGACATCCACCAAAGAAGCCTTCACTGAAGAGCTTCCTATGTCATATCCCAACAAATACATCATACTGTCACTTATTTTGTTTGTTATAAATTGTTCTGTCAAACTTATAGAAACGGGCAGCGCGATGCCGCACACCCTGTTCCTTTTCTTCCAAAGGAACCACATAAGGCATCATCGCAATCTTTTTATGGAAGTTGCGGATATCGACATTCTTGCCGTAAATCAACTGATACAGATTTCGCAACTGCGCAACGGTAAACTTTCTCGGCAGCAGGTCAAACATGACAGACGGCGTATTCTCCACATAGTGGCGTATATGCACCAACGCGTCCCTGCAAATCTGCAGATGGTCAAAAGCAAGCTCTTTTATATCCGAAACCGGCATCCAGCACGCATCATAGGTTGCGGTAAGCTGTCGGTTTCTGCTGTCTATCTTCAGAAGCGAAAGATAAGCCACCGTCACAATCCGCCCCACCCTGTTTTCTGTAATCCGGTGAAAACGTTCCAGCCATTTCACATCTTTCGGATTAGAGGTTCTGTCTTTCGAACCATAGGCGCGGAACTGAGTCATCTTTATATTCTTCAGACCTGTCAGTTCCTTCAGCACACGTTTGGCGGCGTCGTCCAGATCCTCATCTGCATAAATCAGACTGCCCGGAAGCTTCAAGTCGTTTACTTCCCCACCGGCTTCCTGCTGTTTCCCGACCTGACGGACCAGCAGTATCCGAAACTGCTCACCGTCGAATCCGACCAACACGCAATCGACGGACACATGTACATCTATTATTTTACAGTCTTCCATAACATTGATTTTCCATGCCGCAAATATAAAGAATCACAATATACACTCATAGTATTTTCTGTAAAATACTATTCAGTAAAACACTGTTTAACAATAAAATACTTTTCATCATATTTACAATATATAAAAATTCAATTATCATACAATATACAATATATAAATCGGCTTGCCGGGAGAAAGAATCCGCCCCAACGGCAAGAGTTGTCAAGGAATTTTCATTACTTTGTACAGTCAAACAAAAAACAGTAACATGAAAACATATCCTTGCATACTTACAATCGCAGGTTCCGACTGCAGCGGAGGAGCCGGCATTCAAGCAGACATCAAAACAATATCTGCTTTGGGCGCATACGCCGCAAGTGCCATCACATCCATCACCGTACAGAACACCTGCGGAGTCAGCAGCATATTCCCCATCCCCGCACAAACCGTAAAGGCACAGATTGAGGCCGTCATGACAGACATCCGGCCGGAAGCAGTCAAAATCGGGATGGTAAGCGACCCGAAGATTGTTGCAGCCATCGCACAAAGCATCCGCAGATTCCAGCCACGCTATGTTGTCTTTGACCCGGTCATGGTTTCCACCAGCGGATGCAAGCTGATGGAAGACAGCGCAATCGAAGCCATTGTCAGAGAACTCATGCCATTGAGCACCCTCATCACCCCCAACCTGAGCGAGGCCGAAGTGCTGACAAACACAAAACTTTCTTCACCGGACGAGATGGAAGAAGCAGCCGGACAGCTTCTGCAAACCGGATGCGGAGCCGTACTGATAAAGGGGGGACACTTGCCCGATGACAAAATGTGCGACGTGCTCAAAATTGCAGACGAAGAACAAGCACACCGCTTTACCGCACCGAAGATCGAAAGCAAGAATACGCACGGAACCGGATGCACCCTTTCATCGGCCATCGCAACCTTTCTCGCACTGGGACATCCGCTGGCAGAAGCCGCAGGCAAAGCCAAAGAATATATATATAAAGGTATAGAAGCTGGAAAAGACATCCATATCGGCGAAGGACACGGACCGCTCAATCATTTCTTCAATCCGGCAAAAATGCACATTTTGGACAAAAACGTGTAACATATCAAAAGAATCATTACCTTTGCATGCAAAGATTTTGAAAAACATAAACATCAGAAATTATGAAAGCATTTGTATTTCCCGGTCAGGGCGCACAGTTTGTCGGTATGGGCAAAGACCTTTACGAAAACTCTCCGCTCGCCAAAGAACTGTTTGAAAAAGCAAACGAAATCTTAGGATACCGCATCACTGACATCATGTTTGAAGGCACAGACGAAGACTTGCGCCAGACAAAAGTGACACAGCCTGCCGTATTCCTGCATTCAGTGATCTCAGCCCTGTGCATGGGCGAAGAATTCAAGCCCGAAATGACAGCCGGACACTCGCTGGGAGAATTTTCAGCACTGGTAGCAGCCGGAGCACTTTCGTTCGAAGACGGACTGAAACTGGTTTACGCACGTGCCATGGCAATGCAAAAGGCATGCGAAGCCCGCCCGTCTACCATGGCGGCAATCATAGCTCTGCCTGACGAAAAGGTAGAAGAAATCTGCGCTTCCGTTGCAGCAGAAGGAGAAGTCTGCGTGGCAGCAAACTACAACTGCCCGGGCCAGATTGTAATTTCAGGATCGATTGAAGGAATCAACAAAGCCTGCGAGCTGATGAAGGCTGCCGGTGCAAAACGCGCCCTGCCGCTGAAAGTGGGCGGCGCTTTCCATTCTCCGCTCATGGAACCTGCCAAAGTGGAACTGGAAACGGCCATCAAATCAACCGAATTCCATACACCCAAGTGCCCGATTTACCAGAACGTGGATGCCAAACCGCATACAGACCCTGAAGAAATCAAGGCCAACCTGGTAGCCCAGCTGACAGCATCGGTACGCTGGACCCAAACCGTACAGAACATGATTGCCGACGGTGCCGACGACTTTACGGAATGCGGACCCGGAGCCGTACTGCAGGGTCTCATCAAGAAAATCAACAAGGAAGCCAACGCACACGGCATCCAATAACCGATCCGGCATTCCGGACATACCGGAAAGAACAGGCATGCAGGAGGATTTGCAGGCTGCATGGAACCGCTTCCACCGGACTGCAAATCCTCAAAACATAACACACAAGAAGCACAACTAATACTTAAAAGAGGGAAAACATGAAAACGACAGAAAAAATCATCATCTACCAGATATTTACCCGCCTGTTCGGCAATACCAACGGACGATGCATCCAAAACGGCCCCATCGGGCAGAACGGCTGCGGAAAGATGGACGACATCACCAAACAAGTATTGCATGAAATCAAAAATCTGGGAGCGACCCACGTATGGTACACCGGACTCTTGGCGCACGCCACACAAACAGACTACAGCAGCTACGGAATCCCAAGAAACCACCCTTCGGTTGTGAAAGGAAAAGCAGGGTCGCCTTATGCCATCACTGACTATTACAGCATAGACCCGGACCTGGCCGTGCATCCCGAAAAAAGAATGGAGGAATTTCTGGAACTCGTAAAGCGGACGCACGAATGCGGACTGAAGCTCATCATGGACTTCGTTCCAAACCATGTGGCAAGACAATACCGGTCTGTATCGAAGCCCGAGGGAATCAAGGATCTGGGCGAAGACGACGACACGAACCAGGCCTTCAGCGCGAACAACAATTTCTACTATATGCCCGGACAGAAACTGGAAGGCGAAATCAGCCTCTATGACGAAGAAATGGGGAACTACGTGGAAATGCCGGCAAAAGCCACGGGAAACAACCGATTTGACGCATGGCCGAACCGGAACGACTGGTACGAAACGGTCAAGCTGAATTACGGAGTAGACTACATCAACAACACCGGGTGCCATTTCAATCCGATACCCGACACATGGAACAAAATGAAAGACATCCTGCTGTTCTGGGCCGGCAAAGGCATAGACGGATTCCGATGCGACATGGCAGAAATGGTTCCGTGCGAATTCTGGGGATGGGTCATCCCGCAAGTCAAATCACTGCACCCCGAACTGACATTCATAGCCGAAGTATACAATCCGAATGAATACAGAAACTACATACACAACGGCCATTTCGACTATCTCTATGACAAAGTAGGACTTTACGATACGCTGCGCGCCGTCACCTGCGGCTACCAGTCGGCCACAGCCATCACCGGCTGCTGGCAAAGCGTCGACGACATCCAGGACCACATGCTGAATTTCCTGGAGAACCACGACGAGCAGCGCATCGCTTCCGACTTCTTTGCCGGAAATGCGTTCAAGGCACTCCCCGCCCTCATCGTGTCGGCAACCCTGAACACCAACCCCATGATGATCTACTTCGGGCAAGAATTCGGAGAAAGGGGAATGGACTGCGAGGGATTCAGCGGACGCGACGGACGCACCACCATTTTCGACTACTGGAGCGTGGACAGCATCAGAAGATGGAACAACCACGGCAGATGGAACAACCACCTGCTCAACAATAAGGAAAAAGAGCTCCACCGCTTCTACAAGAAACTGCTGAACATTTGCCGCACCGAAGCCACCATCACACAAGGACAGTTCTTCGACCTGATGTACGTGAACAAAGGCGGATGGCAGATGAACGAGCACAAACAATACGCCTTCCTGAGAAAATACGGCAAGGAAGTGCTGCTGATAGCCGTAAACTTTGCAGACATGCCGGCACAGATTGCGGTCAATATTCCGGAACATGCCTTCGACTACCTGCACATGCCCTCGTTCCAGACCTGCACGGCAGCCGACCTGCTGAACGGGACAGAAGAAAGCATTCCGTTCACTCCGGCAAAGGCCGTTGCTGTCAAGCTCCAGGCATGGGGAGGAAAAATACTGAAAATCACACTCTGACGATAAAGGAATCCGTCTTCGGCACAGAACAATCTTTATCTCTAGGTTGGAGATGCAAATCTCCAGCTTAGAGATACACGTCTTCAGCCTAAAGACGCATGTCTCCAGCCTGGAGATAGAGAAACGGACGAGGAAAAGCATTTTTTATCCCCATTTTGTTTGCATATTGAACACAAAAGGGTAACTTTGCTCAAATGAATAGAATTTGTGCAATCTTATCAGAAACCGAATATGGAAAATAGTTTTCTAGCCTTTGTAGAAGACAGCATCAAGAAAAACTGGGACCTTGACGCGCTGACAGATTATAAAGGCGCTACACTGCAATATAAAGATGTGGCACGCAAAATCGAGAAGCTGCATATCCTTCTCGCCGAAAGCGGGATTAACCCCGGAGATAAAGTGGCGCTCTGCGGACGCAACAGCTCGCACTGGGGAGTGGCTTTTCTGGCAATACTCACATACGGAGCCGTGGCAGTTCCTATCCTCCACGAATTCAAGGCCGACAATATCCAGAACATCGTAAACCATTCGGATGCCCGCCTGCTTTTCGTGGGCGATGTGGTTTGGGAATCGCTCAACGAGGCGGAAATGCCCTCGCTCGAAGGAATCATCCTCATGACAGACTTCACCCTGCTGGTATGCCGGAGCAAACAGCTTGAATTTGCGCGCGAACACCTCAACGAAATGTTCGGGAAAAAATTCCCGCGGAACTTCCGGAAAGAACACGTAAGCTACCGGAAGGACAAGCCGGAGGAGCTTGCAATCATCAACTATACATCAGGAACAACCAGTTTCTCAAAGGGAGTGATGCTGCCCTACCGCTCGCTGTGGTCAAACACCGCATTTGCCACCGAGATGCTCCATCTGGCACCGGGAAGCAGGGTAATTTCCATCCTGCCCATGGCGCACATGTACGGACTGGCTTTCGAATTTATCTATGAAATCTGTTCGGGATGCCATGTGTATTTCCTCACACGGATGCCCAGCCCGAAAATCATTTTCCAGGCATTTGCCGACATCAAGCCGCACATCGTAATTTCCGTGCCGCTCATCATCGAAAAGATAATCAAGAAAAACGTGCTTCCCAAACTGGAAACACTGAAAATGAAAATACTGTTCCGCCTGCCCATCATCAACGAAAAGATCGGATCGACCTTGCGCGACTATATCGTGCAGGCTTTCGGAGGAAACTTTTTCGAGGTCATAATCGGCGGAGCGGCCTTCAACCAGGATGTGGAACGCCTGCTGCGCGACATCGACTTCCCTTATACCGTGGGATACGGCATGACCGAATGCGGGCCCATCATCTGCTATGAAGACTGGAGAAGATACAAGCCGGGAACATGCGGAAAGGCTGCCCCGCGCATGGAAGTCAAGATAGACAGTTCCGATCCCGAGAACCTTGTCGGAGAGATTCTTGCGAGGGGCGACAATGTGATGCTGGGATATTACAAAAACCCTGAAGCCACCGCACAGGCCATCGACAAGGAAGGATGGCTGCATACGGGCGATTTGGGCACTATGGACAAAGACGGAAACGTAACCATCAGGGGGCGAAGCAAAAACATGCTTCTGGGACCTTCGGGACAGAACATCTATCCGGAAGAAATCGAAGAAAAGATCAACAACCTGCCCTACGTATGCGAAAACATCGTCATCCAGCAGAGCGACAACAAACTGGCCGCTCTGATTTATCCGGACTTTGACGAAGCTTACGCCAACGGACTGACCCCTGCCGACATCGAGCGGGTGATGGAAGAAAACCGGACGGCGGTCAATGCGGAACTTCCCGCCTACTCGCAGATCGCACGAGTTAAGATTTATCCGGAGGAGTTTGAAAAGACACCCAAAAAGAGCATCAAGCGATTCCTGTATCAAGACGTAAAATAAACCGGGAAATGAAACTGAAAACTATACTAGCAGCAATCTGCCTCCTCTTGGGAGCGCATCCTTTTCTTTACGCCCAGCAACATGCAAAGAAAGGCCTGAAGAAAGGGGCTAACGTATCGCTGAACATCACAGACAAGAAAAAGACGCCTCAACGCACGTATTTTAACCTGGGACTGTTCAGCAACTATACATGCCTCAACGGATTGGGCATAAACATCATATCCAGCCTGCAACACTACAATGCCTACGGCATGCAGGCTGCAGGATTCGCCAACATCACGGGACTGAAGTCAACGGGACTTCAGATTGCAGGAATCACCAACGTTACGGGCCAGAGGGCATGCGGAGCCATTTTCTCCGGTCTGATGAACGTAAGCGGACATTCATCATACGGACTTACGGTGTCAGGACTGGGCAACGTGTCGGGAAGCGATATAAGAGGAGTGGGAATCTCCGGCCTGATCAACGTGGGAGGAAAAGACACGCGCGGCGTCATGATTGCCGGACTGGGAAATGTCGCAGGAGAAGTGCAAGGCGGCCTGTCTATCGGAGGCCTGATGAATGTATCGGGCAAGTCGTCGCGCGGAGTGCAGATCACTTCACTGTTGAACGTTGCTGCCGAAACAAACGACGGATGGCAATTGGCCGGACTTGGAAACGTAAGCGTTGCAAACAAAGGGCTGCAGACAGCAGTCATGAACTACAGCGTGAGCAACAGCGGACTGCAACTAGGCATCGGCAACGTGAACACGGAAAACCGCAAGGGCGTACAAATAGGAATCGTCAATTTCAGCCTCGACAGCTGCGCCCGCCAGATAGGCTGCATCAACCTCAAGCCGCAAACCCGCACGCAGCTGATCGTTTCAGGGGGAAATGCCAACAAGGGCAGCGTGGCCGTACGTTTCAAAAACAGGCACACCTACACGCAGATCGGCACGGGAGGATATTATTTAGGAACGGACAAAGATTTTTCACTGAGCCTGTTTTACCGCGCAGGCGTCTACTGGCAACTGACGCCTAAGCTGGACATCAGTGCAGATTTTGGATATTATCATATCGAAAGCTTGAAAAACAAGGATTCGCAGGGCTTTCCCGCACGCATGTATGCGCTCGAGCCACGGGTGAATCTGGAATACAGCATAACCCGCAAGTTCGGAATATTCGCCTCAGGAGGCTACGGATGGACACGCACATACAAGGGAAGCCACGCCTTCGACGACAAAGGAGTGTTCGAGGTAGGAATGGTGCTTTTTTAAGGCACTTGCCGGCAACAGCCTGTCAGCTGTTCAGGCTTGCCGAACGCACACGGCTCAATGTTTCGGGACTCATCTGCAGCAACGAAGCGATATAAACCAGCGGAGCCCTCTTCAAGATTTCGGGATGCATCTGCATCAGCTTCAGATAACGTTCGTGCGCCGGCTCGAAACGGAGGGTATCCGCTTTAATCTGCGACTCGATCAGCGACTCTTCAAATACTTTCCGATACCATACGCCCAACTCTGCATCTTCCAGCGAAAGCTTTTCAATCTTGTCCTTCGGAATCTCCCACAATACGGTAGGCTCCAGGGTTTCAATCATCAGGCGCGTAGGCTCTGTCTTCAGATAGCTTTCCAGACAGACCACAATTCCTCCTTCGTAGGCAATGTGCTCCGTCAGATCCTTGTCATACTTGTAATAAAACTGGCGGGTCATCCCCTTCTCGATATAACGCAAACACGTACAAACGTCGTTTTCATCCAGGATGCGTTCGCCTTTCTTATACTTTTTGCATTCCAGTATAGCAGCAAGCGCATGCAACTGTTCCCTCGACAACAAGCGATGGCGGGAAGTTGCCAAAATACGAGCTGTTTCTATATTAGTATTGGTCATAAGCGTCAAGTTTACTTAACCTTTATGCGGTCAAAGCCTTCTCCGAACACGCCGATAACGGCACTTTGCGAAACAAACGCTTTCGGGTCAATGTCTTTGATAAGGCGGAATATAGTATTCGATTCGCGTTTTTTAGCAAGCACAAACATCATCTTCACTCCATTGTGGGTGTAACATCCCACTCCGTCAATAAACGTGACTCCGCGGTGAAGATCCTTGTTGATGCGCGCCCCTATTTCTTCGTACTTGCTTGAAATGATGAAAAACTGCACAGACTGGCGCGCGCTGTTCACAACCTGGTCGAGCACAAAGCTTGAGATGAAAAGCACAACATAGCCATACACCACCTTTTCCCAGTTATGAAGCACAAAGTAGCTCGAAGAAATGATGATAAGGTCACACATCAGAATAACCCTTCCCAACGAGATGTCACGGTATTTGTTGACAATGGCGGCAATGATGTCGGTTCCTCCCGTACTTCCGTTGGCGGAAAAGGCAATTCCGATTCCTCCCCCGCAGAAGAAAGCGCCCAGCACACACGACATGAAAGGCTGGTCGTGAATCAACGGACCGGTCACAAACTTTTGGATGACCTCCAGAATAAAGGTCAGCACCAATACGGCAAAGATTGTCTTCAGGCAAAACTTCAGACCCAGAATCTTCAACGCCAATAAAAGCAAGGCAAGGTTTATAATCAAATAAGTGTATTGCACCGGAAATCCCGTGGCCCAAAATATAATGGACGCGATTCCGGGGACGGCCGTCGATGGGATGTCACTGGGCAGCAGGAACACCGTCCATCCGATACCATACATAATCATTCCCAAAGCAATTATCAGATAATCTTTGGTCTCTCTCATGATTCGCTGCGTACGCGTAGCTGGCAAAGCTGGATTCATTACTCTATCTGTTTTAAAAATTCCGGACAAAAGTACAAAAAAAATCATTCACTTGATTTAAATCAATTTCAAATACCAAGAAAAAATTTACGGAAGCCTGTTTTTAAAAGTTGCACGTTTTTCGTAATTTTGCGCCCAAATAAAAAGAACATGGCATTAGTCAACGAACACCTGCTTAAATTACCTGAAAATTATCTGTTCACGGACATTACAAAAAGGATAAATTCATTCAAGGTTACCCATCCGAAAACCAATGTCATCAACTTGGGCATCGGAGATGTGACCCGCCCGATTCCTCAAGTATGCATCGAAGCGATGCAGAAGGCGGCGGCAGATTTGGGACGAGTGGAAACGTTTCATGGATACGGTCCCGAACAAGGCTACGATTTTCTGATCAGCGCAATCATCAAAAACGACTATGCCGCAAGAGGAATCAGCCTTGATCCCAATGAAGTGTTCATCAGTGACGGGGCTAAATCCGACACGGGAAACATCGGAGATATCCTGCGACACGACAACAGCATAGGCGTAACCGACCCCATTTATCCGGCGTATGTGGATTCAAACGTTTCGTCCGGAAGAGCAGGAACTCTGGAAAACGAAAGCGAATGGAGCAATGTCGTATACCTGCCATGCAAAATCGAAAACGACTTTATTCCGGACATACCCGAAAGGCGAATAGACATCATTTATTTATGCTATCCGAACAATCCTACCGGAGCAGTCCTTACGAAAAGCGAACTGAAGAAATGGGTCAACTATGCCATCGACAACGATGCCCTGATTATTTTTGACGGAGCATACGAGGCTTACATCCAGAATCCCGACATCCCCCATTCCATCTACGAGATCAAAGGAGCCAGGAAGGTGGCCATCGAATCCAGAAGTTTTTCTAAAACGGCCGGATTCACCGGAGTGCGCTGCGGATATATGGTAATCCCCAAAGAGGTGACGGCCGCCACGCTTGAAGGGAAAAGGATATCGCTGAACAAGATGTGGCTGCGCCGGCAGTCAACCAAATTCAACGGAGTTTCCTATATTACGCAACGGGGAGCCGAAGCCATCTATACGCCCGAGGGGAAAAAGCAGGTAAAGGAAATGATAAGCTATTACATGGAAAATGCACGGCTGATGAAACGCATGCTCAACAAGACCGGGCTCCGTTTCTTCGGCGGAGAAAACGCTCCTTATCTGTGGCTGAAAGCGCCCGGAAACATGACCGCATGGAAGTTCTTTGACAAGCTTCTGTATGAAGCCCATGTAGTAAGCACGCCGGGAATAGGATTCGGACCAAGCGGAGAAGGCTATGTGAGAATCACGTCGTTCGGCGACCGGCATGACTGTGAAGAAGGAATCAGACGAATTTGCCAGTGCCTGTGACCAGCAATATTGAATATAACATTATCAAACAACTAATAAACATATGTCCAAACTAAGATTCAGAGTGGTAGAGAAGGCTTTCCACAAGAAGCCGGTAGAAGTGAAGGCTCCGACAGAACGCCCAAGCGAATACTTTGCTAAATACGTATTCAACCGTGAGAAAATGTTCAAATATCTCCCCAGCGGTGTGTATGCCAAACTGATTGACGTAATTGACAATGGGGCAACCCTCGACCGCGGCATCGCAAACGCCGTGGCAGACGGCATGAAGAAATGGGCCATCGAGATGGGGGTCACGCATTACACGCACTGGTTCCAGCCGCTGACCGAAGGCACAGCCGAAAAGCATGACGCTTTTGTAGAACACGACGGAAAAGGCGGCATGCTGGAAGAATTCTCCGGAAAACTGCTCGTACAGCAGGAATCCGACGGCTCGTCATTTCCTAACGGGGGAATACGCAACACGTTCGAAGCCAGAGGATACAGCGCATGGGACCCGTCGTCGCCGGTCTTTATCGTAGGCGACACGCTGTGCATCCCCACCGTATTCATCGCCTATACGGGTGAATCGCTCGACTATAAAGCTCCGCTGCTGAAAGCGCTGACAGCGGTCAACAAGGCGGCCTTGGACGTGATGCATTATTTCGACCCGTCGGTAAAGAAGATCATTTCTTACCTCGGATGGGAACAGGAATATTTTCTGGTTGACGAAGGACTCTATGCAGCCCGCCCCGACCTGCTTCTGACCGGCCGGACACTGATGGGACACGAAGCGTCAAAAAACCAGCAGCTGGAAGACCATTATTTCGGTGCCATACCCACCCGTGTGGCCGCCTTCATGAAGGATCTGGAAATCCAGGCGCTTGAGCTCGGGATTCCGGTAAAAACCCGCCATAACGAGGTAGCTCCTAACCAGTTTGAACTTGCACCGATTTATGAAGAATGCAATCTGGCTGTCGACCACAATATGCTGATCATGTCGCTGATGCGGAAAGTGGCACGCAACCACGGATTCCGCGTGCTGCTCCACGAAAAGCCGTTCAAGGGAGTCAACGGCTCGGGAAAGCATAACAACTGGTCGCTCGGAACAGACAACGGTGTCCTGCTGATGGCTCCGGGAAAGACTTCGGAAGAGAATCTCCGTTTCATCACGTTTGTCGTGAACACACTCATGGCTGTCTACCGGCACAACGGATTGCTGAAAGCGTCGATCATGAGCGCAACCAATGCTCACCGCCTGGGCGGACACGAAGCTCCCCCCGCAATCATTTCTTCTTTCCTCGGAACCCAACTGAGCAAAGTGCTCGACCATCTGGAAGCAAGCACAAACGACGACCTGCTTTCGCTGGGAGGAAAACAAGGCATGAAACTGGACATTCCGCAAATACCGGAACTTCTGATTGACAACACCGACCGCAACCGCACATCGCCGTTCGCCTTTACCGGAAACCGTTTTGAATTCCGCGCGCCTGGATCGGAAGCCAATTGCGCAAGCGCCATGATCGCGCTGAACTCAGCGGTAGCCGAACAACTGATCGAATTCAAAAAGGAAGTCGATGCACGCATTGAAGAAGGAGAGCCCAAAATTTCAGCTATCCTGCAGATTGTGCGCCGCTATATCAAAGAATGCAAACCGATCCGCTTCGACGGCAACGGATACAGCGAAGAATGGCAGGAAGAAGCTAAACGCCGCGGTTTGGACTGCGAAACAAGCTGCCCGATCATATTCGACAACTATCTGAAGCCGGAAAGCATCCGCATGTTCGAATCGACGGGAGTCATGAACCGCAAAGAGCTGGAGGCACGCAACGAAGTGAAATGGGAAATGTATACAAAGAAGATTCAGATCGAAGCGCGCGTGCTGGGCGACCTGGTCATGAACCATGTAGTGCCTGTAGCTATCGAGTACCAGACCAAACTGATAGACAACGCATACAAGATGCAGTCAATCTTCTCCAGCGAAGAAGCCAGCCAGCTGTCGGCCGAAAACCGGGCTATCATCCGGGAGATCTCTACACATACCTCTTATATAAAGAAGCATGTGGACGAAATGATAGAGGCACGCAAGGTGGCCAACCGCATTGCCTGCGAGCGTGAAAAGGCTATCGCCTACCATGATACGGTAGCTCCGATGCTTGAGCAGATCCGCTACCACATCGACAAGCTCGAACTGATTGTCGACGATCAGATGTGGACGCTCCCGAAATACCGCGAACTGCTCTTTGTGCGCTAACTGGAGGAAACAAGAGTCTGCCGCAAGAAGCTGTATCCGGAAAGCCAGAAGAATTCTTTCCCCATACAGCTTCCCGGAGGCGGCTCTCCCATAATATCAAACAACAAAAAACTACAACAGAAACAATTAAAGTCGCCTTCATCGCGTCATGGAATGGTTATATAATCTGTTTTTCGACCATACTGCCTTGCAGGCGGTCATCATCCTGTCACTCATCATCGCCATCGGGCTCGGGCTGGGAAAGCTGCGCGCTTTTGGCGTTTCGCTGGGAGTGACTTTTGTTTTTTTCACCGGCATTCTGGCCGGCCATCTGGGATTCTCCATCGACCCGCAAATGCTAAGCTATGCTGAAACCTTCGGGCTTGTGCTTTTTGTCTATTCATTAGGCTTGCAGGTAGGTCCCGGATTCTTCAGTTCTTTCAAATACGGAGGATTCCAGCTCAACATGCTTGGTCTGGGAGTAATCCTGCTCGGAACATTGGCAGCCATCGGACTGACATTCGTCACCCCGATCAGCCTGCCCGACATGGTAGGCATCCTGTGCGGAGCAACCACCAACACGCCCGCGCTCGGAGCTGCCCAGCAAACACTGAAACAATTGGGAGAACCCACCAGCGGAGCTGCCTTGAGCTGTGCTGTAACTTACCCGCTGGGTGTAGTAGGCGTCATTCTTGCCATCATCCTGGTAAAGAAGCTGTTTGTCCGGCCCGCCGACATGGAAGTACACGAACACGACGACCCGAACCATACGTACATCGCCACATTTCAGGTACATAACCCTGCCATATTCAACAAAAGCATCCATGACATCGCCCATACAGGCTATCCAAAGTTTGTCATATCCCGGCTGTGGAGAGATGGGAACGTATCTATCCCCACATCAGAAAAAATACTGAAAGAGAACGACCGGCTGCTGGTCATAACAACAGAAAAAGACGCTCCCTCACTGACCATTCTTTTCGGCGAACAGGAAAACCGGGACTGGAATAAAGAAGACATCGACTGGAATGCCATCGACAGCAAGCTGGTGTCAAGGCACATTGTCATATCCCGCCCTGAAATAAACGGGAAGAAATTAGGCGCGCTCAGGCTGCGCAACACTTACGGAATCAACATCAGCCGGGTGCTCCGCAGCGGCGTACAGCTGCTTGCCACCCCGGGACTCGTGCTCCAGTTGGGCGACCGGCTTACGGTAGTGGGTGAAGCCGCTGCCATCCAGAACGTGGAGAAAGTGCTAGGCAATACAGTGAAAACGCTGAAAGATCCGAATCTGGCCTCCATTTTCATCGGAATCATCCTCGGACTGGTAATCGGAGCCATCCCCATCGCCATACCGGGAATCAGCTCGCCCGTAAAACTCGGAATGGCGGGAGGTCCCATCGTGATGGGCATTCTTATCGGCGCGTACGGTCCACGCCTGCATCTGGTCACCTACACCACACGCAGCGCAAACCTGATGCTCCGGGGAATCGGGCTTTCGCTCTACCTCGCCTGCCTGGGACTGGATGCAGGAGCACATTTCTTTGAAACGGTGATGCGCCCCGAAGGTGCCCTGTGGATAGGGACAGGCTTCGTGATAACCTTCGTGCCGGTAGTCATCATGGCCCTTATCGCCTTGAGGTTCTGCCATCAGGACTTCGGAAACACCTGCGGAATGCTGTGCGGAAGCATGGCCAACCCAATGGCACTCAACTATGCGAACGACATTATCACCAACGACAATCCGTCGGTAAGCTATGCCACCGTGTATCCGCTGGGAATGTTCCTTCGCGTAATCATCGCCCAGCTCATCCTCATGCTTTTTCTATAGCCCATCGGCTACAAGAAAGGCTCAAGAAGAAAAAGCCCGCACGGGACCACCCAACAAAACGAAATGACGACATTGTTTTTAAAGACAAAGTTTTTATCTTTGTAACAATGAAATGACAAAAAAGATCTGCTATGAAAGATTATAAACAAATAACAACGGAAACGATCAGGCAGGACAGCCGCTATCTGGACCTGCTGTCGCATAATTTCCCGACAATCGCCGACGCCAGCACGGAAATCATCAACCTGGAGGCCATACTGAACCTGCCGAAAGGGACCGAACATTTTCTGGCTGACCTTCACGGAGAATACGAGGCGTTCCAGCATGTGCTGCGCAATGCATCCGGCTCCATCAAACGGAAAGTGAACGAAATATTCGGAAACACGCTGCGCGAAATGGAAAAGAAGGAGCTTTGCACGCTGATCTATTATCCGGAACAGAAGCTGCAGCTCGTCAAGGAAAAAGAAACCGACCTGGAGGACTGGTACGTGATCACACTGAACCAACTGGTGAAGGTGTGCCAGAATGTGTCGTCAAAATACACCCGCTCGAAAGTGAGAAAAGCACTCCCGAAAGAGTTCTCCTACATCATCCAAGAACTGCTGCACGAAAGCAGCATGGACCCCAACAAGCAGGCATACATCAATGTCATCATCAGCACCATCATCGACACAGACCGTGCAGATGATTTCATCACCGCGCTCTGCAAGCTGATCCAGCGGCTCACCATCGACTCGCTGCATATTCTGGGCGACATATTCGACCGCGGACCGGGACCGCACATCATCATGGACACCCTGTGCAACTACCATAATTTCGACATCCAATGGGGGAACCATGACATTCTCTGGATGGGAGCCGCGGCAGGAAACGACTGCAACATTGCCAACGTGCTGCGCATGGCCATGCGATACGGCAACCTTTCGGCCATTGAAGACGGATACGGCATCAACCTGCTTCCGCTCGCCACATTTGCCATGGAAACGTATGCCGACGACCCGTGCGAATTTTTCCAGCCGAAGATAGACAAAGCTTCAAGCCCTTATACGGAAAAAACCATCCGGCTCATCGCCCAGATGCACAAGGCCATCACCGTTATCCAGCTTAAGCTGGAGGCGGAAACCATCAAACGCCGCCCGGAATTTGAAATGGAAGACCGGCTGCTGCTTCACCACATCGACTTCAAGAAGAAAGCATTCACCCTCGGCGGAAAAGATTATGAAATGCGCGACTGCTATTTCCCTACCGTAAATCCGGAAGACCCTTACCGCCTGACTGAAGAAGAACAGGAGATCGTGTCGAAACTGCACCATTCGTTTGTCAGCAGCGAGAAACTCAAAAAGCACATGAAATGCCTGTTCCGCTACGGCTGCATGTATAATGTCTGCAATTCAAACCTGCTTTTCCACGCTTCCATGCCGCTCAACGAAGACGGTACGCTGAAAGAGGTGGAAATCCTGGGAGAAAAATACAAGGGAAGAAACCTGCTCGAACGCGTGGGACAGCTCATCCGGACAGCCTATTTCGCCGAAAACGACAATCCGGAGAAAGACTTCGCCGTAGATTTCGTATGGTATCTGTGGTGCGGAAAAAACTCGCCAGCCTTCGACAAGAGCAAGATGGCGACCTTTGAGCGCTATTTCCTTACAGACAAGGAAACGCACAGGGAAATAAAGGGACATTACTACGAACTGCGTGACCGTGAAGACATCTGCGACATGATCATGGATGAATTCGGCGTGGAGGGAGAGCACCGGCATATCATCAACGGGCATGTGCCTGTAAAGGCGGTGAAAGGAGAAAAGCCAATCAAGGCAAACGGAAAGCTGATGGTCATCGACGGCGGCTTCTCGAAAGCTTACCAGCCGGAAACCGGAATTGCAGGCTATACACTGGTATACCACTCGCGCGGCTTCGAACTGGTGCAGCATGAACCGTTCACCTCTACCCAGAAGGCGATAGAAGAAGGCATTGACATCAAGTCGACCACACAGATCGTCGAGCTGAGTTCCAAGCGGATGATGGTGAAAGACACAGACAAGGGGAAGGAACTGATGGTTCAGATCAACGATCTGAAGAAGCTTCTTCTGGCCTACCAGAACGGACTGATGAAAGAAAGAGCGGTCTGAAAAACCTTTTTCACTGACCTTGCTTCAACTTAAGAAACTGTTTTGAATTTATCGTGTGCTGATTTGGGATGAGTTTTTGAGGCATTTCCGTTTGTGTGATGAGGAAGATAGCGGGCTATCTGACGAAGAACAGAAGCGGAAAAAGACCAAAAAATAGCCCAAAGCACACACGAAAACGAACACATCAAGCCAAGAAAAACTTTTTGGAGAAATTCAAAACAGTTTCTAAGCCGTACAATAAAAAAAATGACCCGTCATTCAACAAAGGATGACGGGTTATTTTATGTAAGATGACGAATAATTTTACATCGGATGAGCCGACATTTTTTTCAGCAGGCGGAAAGGCTTCAGAAAATCAGACAAGACGGTTAGTCGCCGTATCGGGAAAAACGACCGTGGGACTGAAATGCTTCGCCTCTTCAAAGTCCATCAGCGCATATGACATGATAATCACCACATCGCCTACCTGAACCTTGCGGGCAGCGGCACCGTTCAGACAAATGCATCCCGAACCGCGTTCTCCCTTGATGATGTAAGTTTCAAAACGCTCTCCGTTGTTGTTGTCTACAATCTGGACTTTCTCCCCCTGTATCATGTTGGCGGCATCCATCAAGTCTTCGTCAATGGTTATGCTCCCCATATAATTCAGATTGGCCTCAGTCACGGTTACACAATGCAGCTTGGACTTCAATACCTCAATCATCATGACTCAATCATTCCTTATATTTATACTTTATATTGTCTATCAGACGGACATCACCGCAGAACACTGTGATGCAGCCTACGATATAGTCGCTCTCATCCCATGCACGCACCGGCTGCAAAGTGTTTCCGTCGACTATCTCAAAATACTCAAGGCGCAGGCCTTCGGCGCGTCCGATAGAATCTTCGACAAACCGCTTCGTTTCAGACAGCACATGAGTTTTCCCATAGTCCACACTCGTAAACAAAGCCTTCGAGATCTGCACAGCCTGCCTGCGCTGCACTGAATCAAGGCGGGCGTTACGGCTGCTCAGAGCCAGCCCGTCGTCCTCGCGCACAATCGGACAACCCACAATCTGCAGATCAAAGGGATACTTGCGCACCATTTCACGCACAATCGCCAGCTGCTGGAAGTCCTTTTCTCCGAAGTAGGCGCGGGTCGGCTCCACAATCAGGAAAAGCTTGCTCACAATCTGGCAAACTCCGTTAAAATGTCCGGGACGATACTTCCCTTCCATCACCGTATCCAAAGGAGGATAACTGAACGTTCTTGTATCAGGTTCCGGATAGATTTCTTCTACAGAAGGAGCGAACACATAAGCGGCTCCACAGGCTTCAAGCAGCTTGCAGTCGGCATCCAGCGTACGGGGATATTTCAACAAATCATTCTTGTCGTTAAACTGAGTAGGATTGACAAAATCGCTGACAACCACCACGTCATTTTCGGCAACAGCGCGTTTCACCAATGAAGCGTGACCTGCATGCAAAGCTCCCATCGTCGGAACCAGACCTATGGTCTTTCCCTCTTTGCGCAAAGGTTCCAATTCGGCACGAAGCGCATTAATCGTTTGAACTAACTTCATCTCAATCTTCAATTTTTAATCGTAGATTATAAAAAACGGCTGCAAAGTAACGATTTATTTGTCAGATAAAGAAACAGAAATCAATATTTCTTTCGCCCCAAACCGTCAAAATGCGCATTTTAACGGCAAAGCGGCACAGCTGAAATAAGTTACTAATCAACACATTAACATACTATAAGGAATAATTAGCCGGCCGATAAGGCGAATTTACACCAATTTTTCGTATTTTTGCAACACTTATTTTTGAGTAAGCAGAAAACAATATGAGTGCAAAAAAAGTTTTATTCATCACACAAGAAATTACTCCGTACGTACCAGAAAGCGAATTGGCAACCATCGGGCAGAATCTGCCTCAGGCAATCCAGGAAAAAGGATGCGAAATCAGAACTTTTATGCCCAAATGGGGAATCATCAATGAACGGCGAAACCAGCTGCACGAAGTGATCCGCCTTTCAGGAATGAACCTGATCATTGACGACACCGACCATCCGCTGATTATCAAGGTCGCTTCCATTCAGGCCGCAAGACGCCAGGTATACTTCATCGACAACGATGATTATTTCCAGCACCGGCTGATGACTTCCGATGAAAACGGAAACGACTACGAAGACAACGGCGAACGCGCGATCTTTTATGCAAGAGGCGTACTGGAAACAGTCAAGAAACTGCGCTGGTGTCCGGATCTGATTCATTGCCACGGATGGATGACCGCAATGGTGCCTCTCTATATCAAAAAAGCTTATTATGACGAACCGTCATTCCGTGACTCAAAAGTAGTATATTCGGTTTATGGAGAAGGATTCAAGTCAACCTTGGACCCCAACTTCACCAGCCAGCTCTTACTCAAGGAAATCACACCCGATGATGTAAACATGATAAAGACTCCCGTCGATTTTGAGAATCTCAACAAACTGGCGGTAGCCTATTCTGACGGTGTAATACAAAACAGCGAAACAGTGAACACGAATGTGACAGACTACGCACGCAGCCTGAACATTCCAGTATTAGATTATCAGCAGCCCGACAAGCTGGCAGATGCCTGCGACGCATTCTACGACCGGATTCTGGCGGGAACTGAAAACAAATAAAAAACGAACGAAAATGAAACTCAAGTACCTGGCAGCAGCATGCTTGGCTGCCGCCATCTATAGCTGCGACGACACAACCACGGGAGTAGGCGACTTTCTAGCCAACACAGACGAAATAAACGCCTACTCAATGACGTTTGAAGCTACAACCAAAACAATCAAATACACCGACATCAATCCGAACGGCATTTATTCGCGAACCAACAGTGCCTATCTGGGAAAGTTCACGGATGCGGATTTCGGAACGTTCAGCGCAGACTTCATTACGCAAATCAACTGCCCGGAAGGATTTACGTTTCCTGAAACGATGCAGAGCATCCAAAGTGCTTCGCTGGGACTTTATTATGCAAGCTACTACGGGGACTCGCTGGCCCCGATGCGTGTAAGAGTTGACTTGCTGGATACGCCCATCGACGATGACGGAAGCGACATGAGCCTGTATTACACGACATACGATCCCACAAAGTACTATAACGAGGAAGCCGAGCCGCTGGCGGAAAAAGACTACACAGCATACGACGTTGCGGTAGGCGACTCGCTCAAATCAGAAACGGGATACAATACGGTTTCCATCAGTCTGCCTGAATCATTCAGCCAGGACATCCAGAAGAAATACGAAGAAAACAAAGACTATTTCAAGGATGCATACTCATTCATACACAATGTGCTCCCCGGATTTTACGTACATACCACACAGGGAGAAGGATCCATCCTTTACATTCAGGATATCTGGCTGCATCTGAACATCGAATATCTCATCGAAAGTTCATCGGGCAGCGTCGACTCTACCGTCTATACGCAGATTCCGTTTGCCGCAACAAACGAGGTATATATGTCTACAAGGCTGGAGAACTCGGACAACGCATTCGACAAGCAAATGAGCGACAAGGAACATACGTATCTGAAAACTCCTGTCGGACTGCTGACGGAGGTTAAGCTCCCGCTGGAAGAAATGTACGCGGAACTGGGAAAAGATACGCTGAACTCGGTGTCAATCTCTTTCACCAAGATGAAGGAGGTCAGCGACAACTCCAGCAAGAACCCTTACAAGATGGGAGTCCCCCAATATCTGCTGCTCCTGCGCAAGAGCGAGGTTAATGAGTTCTTTGAACAGAACAAGACTTACGACAGCCAGACTTCGTTCCTCGCTTCATACAGCAGCACGACCAACTCGTATACTTTCTCACAACTGAACCGCCTCATCAGCCAGATCTTCAGCGAAATGAGAACGCAGGAAGAGCCGGCTGAAGGATGGGACGAGCACAATGCGCTTGTTCTCATTCCGGTAAAGACAGAAACGGACTCCCAAAGCAACATCATCGGACTCTCGCATGACCTGGAAGTTAACTCTGCCCGCCTGGTAGGAGGAGAAAACGGTGACAAACTGAAAATAGAAGTCATCTATACACGTCCGGCAATTTCGGAATAAACAACAGAGGCGAATCCGTTTCCGGATCCGCCTGCACTTCCGCTCATTCAAGATATTCTGAACACAGGATCACGAGCCATAGAATATGCACTTACGCAGCCATTCGATGCACATCGTGATTCTGTGTTCTGTTTTTCTGCCTTCCTAAATCATGCACAAAGCTCCGGAACCAAAAGAAATCCGAACCCACGCACTGCGTGAATCCGGATTTCTTCCTGCGCCTTTCCTTTAAGTTTATCAATGGTTGTAGGCCGACTCTCCATGTTCGTAAATGTCAAGTCCCTCCTCTTCTACACGCTTGTCTACACGAAGGCCGACTGTCGAGTCAACAAGCTTAAACAAAATGTAAGTCACTACAGCACTGAACACAACCGATACCGCTGTAGCCAGAATCTGTACCCACAACTGATGCCAGTCGCCGTAAAGTGCTCCCTGCACTCCGTCGTCACCGGTAATAAAGCGGGTGGCAAACACACCGGTCAATATTGAGCCGACAATACCTCCGATCCCATGCACGCCAAAGGCATCGAGCGCATCATCATATTTGAATCTAGGCTTGATTACGGCTACCATAAAGAAACAGATGACAGGCGTGACAATACCTATGCAGAATGCACCAAGCAGACCGACAGTTCCTGCCGCAGGAGTAATCGCGACAAGTCCGGCAACGGCACCGGTACACGCACCGATTGTGGTAGGCTTCTTGTTGCATATCCAGTCGACAACCATCCATGTGATCGCCGCTACGGCAGTAGCTACATGAGTAACCAAAAATGCATTGGCAGCCAATCCGTCGGCAGCCAGGCCGCTGCCCGCATTGAAGCCAAACCATCCCAGCCACAGGAAAGAAGTGCCCATAAAGACAAAAGTCACATTGTGCGGAGTTATGGGATGGCCAATGCGATAATCCATACGCTTTCCCAGCATAACAGCCATAACCAGCGCCGAAATTCCGGCATTGATATGCACCACTGTCCCTCCGGCAAAATCAATGGCACCCATCTGCTGCAGGAATCCTCCACCCCACACCCAATGTGCCATAGGGAAATAAGCCAGAATCACCCACAACGTAATGAACAGAATATAACCTGAGAACTTGATGCGCTCGGCAAATGCACCCAATATCAAAGCCGGAGTGATGATGGCAAACATGCACTGGAACATCACGAACGTCAGTTCGGGAATGTTTCCGGCTGTCAGCGTATGTATCGAGATTCCGCTAAGAAAAGCCTTGTCAAAACCTCCTATCAGAAACGCCAGCGGATTGCCCGATTCGGAGAAACTGGTATCAAATGCCCAACTGTAGCCGAAAGCAATCCAAAGAATGCTGACCACCCCGACAATAAACAAGGTCTGCATGATTATGCTCAGCACATTCTTCTGACGGACCAGACCTCCGTAAAACAAGGCAATTCCTGGAATGCTCATCAGCAGCACCAGCAAAGAAGAGGTCAGAATCCAGGCAGTATTACCGCTGTCGAGCACAGGCGCTTCTGTCTGGGCAGAAACCTCAGGAACAAGACAAAACATGAAAATAAGCATAAGAGCAGCCGCCTTTACCGCAGCAAAGGTCTTTCTAACATATCCAGCCATAATGTAATCTCGTTTTAAAGTTATTGTATTCGTATTGTATTTATTTTTCTTGCTCTGCGTTGTAAAGAGCTATATCTCCCCTTTCCCCTGTGCGGATGCGTATCGCATCTTCAACAGGGATAACAAAAATTCTTCCGTCGCCTATTTCACCCGTTTGGGCAGCCTTCAATATGGCCTGGACTGTTTTTTCCACATTCTTTTCACGTACGACAATCGAAAGCAGAATGCGTTCTATCGAACTGGTGTCATAGACAACGCCACGGTATATACGACCTTCACGGGTCTTGCCGACACCTCTCACATCATAATAAGAAAACCATTCAATGTCAGCTTCCAGCAGGGCAGCCTTCACATCGTCAAATCTGGTTCTTCTGATAATAGCTTCAATCTTTTTCATAAATGCTGTTGTATTTGTATTTTGTAATTATAGTTTTGCGCTAAGTTAATCCTGTATCTTTTTACCCTGAAACTAAACTTTTATCCTAGAAACCTTAAAAACTCAAACCGGCCACAAAATGCGCCCCTTCCGTCGCCGGATTCCAGACAAGCTGGGCGAAAACAGGAAGAGTCCACGAAGGAGTGATCTGCAATTCTTTTTCAACGGTTATGCCAACCTCGCAAACAGCAAAACCGTTTACCATGGCTTTTGAATATTCCGAGTTGCCACCGCCCGCATAAAAATCATTCTCCCACGGAGTAGCGCCAACAGTTGCCACCCAGTTCAGTCCGCCCAACTTGAAAGGCGCCGAAACCGACATATAAGAAGCATAGGCTTTCTTGCCGTCAGACTTATAGCCAACATTGCCCGCAAAGTTCGTATACCAGTTAAATGCAAGCAAACCGAAATCATACCCTACCTGAGCTTCGAACGTATGGTTGGTATTATGACTCCCGTAATGGAAATAACCGGGTCCGCCATTAAACCAATAATCCGTCACAGAAACGCTGAATCCGCCCGCTTCGTATCCCAAAGTCAAATCCAGTTCTTTCGTGTCCGTTTTCTCAAAACCAACAGATCCCCAGGCAGACAGCGAGAGGCCTTTATAGCCAATAGCCAAGGAAGGCTGTACGCTTATATTGCCCAAATCCTGCCCGCGCCAGATGTAATTGCTCACCAGATCAAAGCCGACTTCTGCCTCAACCTTATCCTGCGCCAAAACAACTCCGGGAAATGCCGTCGCTATCGCCAACGGCAAGATACCTTTTTGAAACAATCCTTTCATCTTTTTTTCATTTAGTTTGTTTATAAATCACCAAAGCATATCCGGATAATCATCTCCAACAATCTGAAAGCAAAATTATCACATTTTATATATGCGCCCTGTCATAATTGCCTTTTTTTGGTAAAAAAGCGAAGCATTCTTTCATATTAAAACAATAAATGCAGCCAATATTACAAATCAACGCAAAAACATCTGCATAAGATTCAATACGAAAGAATAAGAAATAATACAAAATAACACGATAACGCATATTTAAGTATCAAACAAACACAATATACACAAAAACACAAGACAAATGCAATCAGATAAACAAAATCACAATCATTAAAGAAAGGCAATAAAAAAGGCTCCTTGCCTGTTTTCCCATACAGGGATAAGCAAGGAGCCCTTCACTTAATATGAATCTAAAGAAGGAATTCTATTCTTCTTTCTTTGCAGTCTTGGCAGCAGTCTTTCTTGCAGGAGCTTTCTTGGCAGCAGGCTTTTCTTTCACCTCTTTCTTCAACTCCTCTTGAAGTTTTTTCACCTCATCAGTCAACTGAACCAGTTCCTGCTCCTGATTATGGATTGTTGTCAGCAAAGAGTTCAACTCTTCATCTTCCATATCAACCGGATACAAAGCATTCACACGCCCGATAAAGTCGCCGAGAATATTCATATAGTTCGTGAAAGCATCATACGGAGAATCATAAATGCCGCGGTTAAAGCCAACTTCCATATTCTTGGTTGTCATGAAACGGAAATTATTGCTTGCCTGCAAATAATCCCAGTCCTGCTTAATGCGGCGGTCGGAGCAGAGATAAACACGCTCAGCCACACTGTACAGCTTGTTGAAAGCTTCACGCTGCATCACGTTACCCAGCCACGGGCTGATATCACGTTCTTCATCAGTCCATGACATCGGATAAGGAACATCCACCATATCCACAGACTTCAGCTTGGTTACGATCTCAGTCGGAGTAGAGAAAGTAATGCCTTTCTGCTTTGCGCAAGCCGGAAGTGCCTTCAGGAACTCCAGAATGTTGGAAGACAGCGGCTGATAAATACCCAAAGCCGAAAGTTCCATAAAGATATTGATAACCTGTTCGTTCTCCGGCAAAGAAGCAATCCAGTCAATATACTTGTCAGCAAACAGCGGATATTCGCTCCACTCCGTATTTGAAAAACGCAGGCTGATATCATCCGAAAGCTTGAAATCGCGCAACAAAAGCTTCAGATTCGGATTCTCAGCGCAATGATACAGATAATGCGGGCTCTTCCAGCCAAGGACATGCTTTGCGCCTTCTGCCAGCATGCCTTTGAATCCCATTCCAGCAACAATGCCACCGATTTCATTATCATAAAGCAGACTTGAGTTGCGGAAAACTTTCGGATCCTGTCCAAAATAGTCTTTCACCTTCTGGCGCATGCGGTTCACTTCTTCACGGAAGCAGTCTTCGTTCTTCAAAGAAGACAAGCCATGAGAATAAGGTTCACACAAAAATTCGCAGCATCCTGTATCGTTCAGTTCATGAAGCAGCTCGATTACAGCAGGAGCATGAATTTCCAGCTGTTCCAGAGCCACGCCCGAAATGGAAAGAGCCACCTTAAAAGCTCCTTCATTGGCCTTGGCCATTTCAATCAGCGTTTTCAATGCCGGAATATAAGAACGTTCGGCAACGTCGTTCATCCCTTGCTCATTCGCATAATCATCATAATAATAATGATCTGTGCCGATTTCAAAGAAACGGTAACGTTTCAGATGAATGATTTGGTGTATTTCAAAGTAAAGACAGATTGTTTTCATACTGATTCAGTTTGTTTGTTATTTTCCATAATTGTTTAAGACCTGTTCGTAAAGATTGCGGATTCTGACTCCCACTTTCTCCCATACGATACCATCGACTTCTTTCTTGCCTTCGTCACGCAGATACTCATACAAAGACTCGTTGGTACAGATTGAATGAATGGCATCAGCCATCGCATGTATATCCCAATAATCAGTCTTGATACATTTAGTAAGAATTTCAGCACAACCCGACTGTTTGGAAATGATTGTCGGCACGCTGCACTGCATGGCTTCAAGCGGCGAGATGCCAAAAGGTTCGGAAACAGACGGCATAATATACACATCGCTTGCTTTCAGCACTTCGTACACCTGCTTTCCTTTCATGAATCCGGGGAAATGAAAACGGTCTGCTATGCCCCGTTCTGCGACCAGACGGATCATCGCATTCATCATATCACCGCTTCCTGCCATCACAAAACGCACGTGGCGAGCGCGTTTCAACACCATAGAAGCAGCCTCCACAAAGTACTCAGGTCCTTTCTGCATGGTTATGCGCCCCAGGAAAGTAACAAGCTTTTCGTTCGGATTCTTTTTGGGAACAATTTCCTGAATCTCCTTAGACAACGGCGACACGGCATTGTGCACGGTAAACACCTTGCGCGGATCCTGATAATATTTGTTGATTACAGTCTGGCGCGTAAGCTCACTTACACACATGATGCAGTCAGCATGGTCCATCCCGTTCTTCTCTATAGAGTAGACTGTCGGATTCACATTGCCGCGGCTGCGGTCAAAGTCTGTTGCATGCACATGAATCACCAAAGGTTTCCCCGACACCTGCTTTGCGTGGATGCCGGCCGGATAAGTAAGCCAGTCATGCGAATGAATGATGTCAAAGCTCTGCTGGCGGGCAACGACTCCTGCTACAATCGAATAGTTGTTGATCTCTTCATGCAGGTTGTCCGGATATCTTCCCGAAAATTCCAGACAGCCCAGATCGTTTGTATGCATATAGTTGAAATCAGCATAGATATGGTCACGCAAATCGTAGTAGAGCTGCGGATCCATGTAGCCGCCTATACGGCTTTTCACATAATCCCACTGCACGTCCCTCCATACGATAGGCACACTGTTCATGCCGATAATTTTCAAAAAACTCTGGTCTTCGTCACCCCACGGCTTCGGAATGCAGAAAGTGATCTCCATGTCCGACTGCTGCGCCAGTCCATGAGTAAGGCCATAACTTGCGGTACCTAAACCTCCCAAGATATGAGGAGGAAATTCCCATCCAAACATTAAAACTTTCATATAGCTTCCTCCTTCCTTATTGATTATTGTATCTGTCGAGTAAATTCAATGTCCGCAGAATCTCTGCCACATTCATGGCAAACGAAACAGCGCCTCGTCCCTGGAAAGGCGGGTTACCGTCAAACAATTCCGGAATAGAACTGATGCAATGGCATGTCATCTGGTCTTCATAGCTGATCATCTGGCGTTCGACGAACGACACCGCACTCCGTTTGTAAATGCGCAGATAAGCTTCCAGATAGAATCCCTCAAGCCACGGCCATGCAGTTCCCTGATGGTAAGCATAGTCACGCTGGATCTGCGGGCCCACATAGTTCGGATTATAGCCTCCGCTCTTCGGACTTAACGAACGGATACCCTTCGGAGTCAGAAGTTCTTTCGTCACGATATCGACAATGCCCTTCTTCTGTTTTGCATCCAACGGAGAGTAATCCAGCGCAGCGGCAAAGATCATATTCGGACGGACACTCCAGTCCATCATGTTTCCGTCTACATAATCAAGCAGATAGCCATACTCGTTCAAGAACGTTTCAACGAAAGAAGGAGCAGTCTTTTCATAGATGCCCTGCAAGCCGGCAGCGAAGTCCTGGTCATCCGCCAGCAGGTCAGCCGCAAAACGAAGCGCATTATACCAAAGCGAGTTGAACTCAACGATATAGCCTGTACGCGGCACAACCGGCCTGCCGTTTGCTGTCGAGTTCATCCACGTAATCGCTTTTTCACGCCCGTTTGAATAAACCAGTCCGTTGGCATGAACCTCCAGATTAGGATGTTTTCCGGAAACAAGATAATTCATTACATCCTTTATCAGTTGTCCATACTTGTTTTTTGCCGCCTCCTTTGATGTAAATTTAGCATACTGCTGAACTGTCCACATCATCCACAACAGCACATCCGGATGTTCGATTTCCGTCATCTTCAATGCTGAGTCTTCCCCGTTAATGAATGCATAGACACATTTGACAGCCGTATCCATTATTTTCTCAAATTTCTCAACTTCCCCTATTGAGAGTGTCAGTCCCGGAAGAGATACGAACTCGTCGCGGGCGCGGCACTTGAACCACGGATAACCGGCAAGCAGATAGGACTCCTCGCCCTGCTTGTTCAAGAATTGATGAGCCGAGTTTATCAGGCAGTTCTTAAAGTTGTCGCGAGGTGTTCTCCTTTCAGCTTCCTTGGCAAACAATTCGTTAAGCGATTCCGTATCAATGGAAGATATGCCCCCGGAAAAAGTGATGCACTCCCCTTTTTTGATGCTCATTTCAAAATACCCGGGCACATAAAGATCTTCATTGAAGTCATAGCCTCTCTCCTGCTCCTTCGGATACTCGATGCCGCGATACCAGTCCGGCTCAAAATGGAAAGTGACATTCTTGCTGAACTGCATGTAAAGTTCCGGATAGCCCGGATACATGCATGTCTTTATTCCATTGTCCACCTCATCGTAATGGCGGTTGGCCTGCGAATTCTCATGCGTATACTGACGCACGCTTCTGAAAGCCAAATAAGGACGCAGACGAAGGATCGTATCCGAATGCGCATCAACCAGCGTATAGCGGATCAAGATACGGTTTTCATGATGAACAAATACTTTTTCTTTCTTCAGCACAACCCCTCCCACACGATAAATGGTTGTGGGAACTTTCTCACAGTCGAATTCTCTAATGTATTTGTGACCACGAGGACTGAATGTACCGCCGCCGTACTTATGGATGCCCAGATTAAATTCAGCACCATGCTGTATCACAGTTTCATCCAACGAAGACAGCAACACATGATTTTCATCATCCAGTTCCGGAACCGGAATGACAAGCAAACCATGATATTTGCGCGTATTGCAGTCTACAATCGTAGAACAGTGATAAGCTCCAGAGCGATTGGTTCGGAGAATCTCCCTCGTCAAAGATTCCTCCAGATTTGTCATAAGAGTTTTATCAAAACGTAAATAACTCATAGCTGTATATTAAGGTTATAAATTAATAATCCCATGCAAAATAAGTTTTTCACTTTATTTCACCCCAAAATTAGCAATTAAATGTAAACATCAAAACCAAATTGCATTTTTTTTCTCATGCAACTGACGTTTTAGTTTAAAAAGACACAAACGAACAACAAATTCATGCTACACAACACATTTATAGGCACTTCCAATGCCTTATCACGAACACAACCAAACAAAAAGACATACAAAAGGCGGCACAAGCATACAGAATCATCCGCAGTCTTGTGCCGCCCAGGCAAACTCTATGAAGAAATATCAGTCAATCATGTCAAACCCGCAATACGGAACCAGAGCCTTCGGAATGCGGATGCCTTCCGGCGTCTGATTGTTTTCAAGCAATGCGGCAACGATACGCGGCAAAGCCAGTGCGGAACCGTTCAATGTATGGCAAAGTTCCGTCTTCTTGTCGGCCGTACGGTAACGGCATTTCAGACGGTTTGCCTGATAAGTGTCGAAATTCGAAACGGAGCTGACTTCCAGCCAACGCTTCTGAGCCTCTGAATATACTTCAAAGTCATAGCAAATGGCAGCCGTAAAGCTGATGTCCCCGCCGCAAAGACGAAGAATACGGTAAGGAAGTTCCAGCTTCTTCAGCAAACCTTCCACATGGTCCAGCATCTCCTGATGGGACTGTCTTGAATGCTGCGGAGTATCGATACGCACCAGCTCCACTTTAGAGAACTCATGCAGACGGTTCAGCCCGCGCACATCCTTTCCGTAAGAGCCGGCTTCACGGCGAAAACATTCCGTATAAGCACAGTTCTTAATAGGAAGCTGCTTCTCATCCAGGATCACATCACGGTAAATGTTCGTAACAGGAACTTCAGCCGTAGGAATCAGATAAAGGTCGTCCAGATTGCAGTGGTACATCTGCCCTTCCTTGTCGGGCAGCTGTCCCGTACCATATCCCGAAGCCGCATTCACCACTGTAGGAGGCATGATTTCAGTATATCCGGAAGCCTTTGCTTCATCAAGGAAGAAATTAATGAGCGCACGCTGCAGACGGGCCCCCTTACCTTTATATACAGGGAAGCCTGCGCCCGTAATCTTGACGCCCAGATCGAAATCGATAATGTCGTATTTTTTTGCCAGCTCCCAGTGCGGCAGCGCATTCTTCGGAAGTTCCGTTTCCATTCCTCCCATCTTCACCACCACATTGTCTTCGGCCGTAAGTCCTTCGGGCACCTCGTCATAAGGCACATTCGGGATTGTATAAAGCAGATTCTGCAAATCCTCGGCAGCCTTGTCCATTTCCTCCTGCAGTGCCTTGTTGGCTTCCTTCACTTGAGCCACACGCGCTTTGGCAGCTTCAGCCTCGGCGCTTTTCCCTTCTTTCATCAGCGCGCCGATGCTTTTGGAGGTAGAGTTCACTTCCGCCAAGTTATTATCTAATTGACTCTGAGCCTTTTTTCTTCTGTCATTCAATTCAATAGCCTGAGCGATGGCTGCCTTCGCATTGGCAAAGTGCTTTTTCTCAAGCCCGCGGACAACCTTGTCGGTATCCTCCGTAATTTGTTTAATAGTAAGCATATCTTTCTCTATTTTAAACGATTGTCGTCATTTTAATTTGCGCAAAGATATAGTTTTTTATCGAAACTGCGGCCACAATAGTTAAAGACTTTGGCGGATGCGCACCAATTTCTCCAGCAATCCTTCCAGCAGGTCGAGCTTGAGCATGTTCGCTCCGTCACTTTTGGCCACGGAAGGGTCTTCATGAGTTTCCATAAACAGGCCATCCACGCCGACAGCCACTCCTGCCTTCGCTATGGTTTCGATCATTTGCGGCATGCCTCCCGTCACTCCCGAAGTCTGGTTCGGACGCTGCAGCGAGTGGGTGACGTCCAGAATCACCGGATGCCCGAACGACTGCATGACAGGAATGCCGCGATAATCCACAATCAGATCCTGATACCCGAACGTAACTCCTCTTTCCGTAAGCATAACCTGATCATTCCCGGCTTCCACCACCTTATCCGCCGCAAACTTCATCGCTTCAGGCGACAAGAACTGCCCTTTCTTTATGTTAACGATCTTTCCGGTCTTTGCGGCAGCCACCAGCAGATCAGTCTGACGGCAAAGAAAAGCAGGTATCTGAAGGACATCCACATAGCCGGCAGCCATTTCAGCCTCTTCTGCGGCATGTATATCCGTCACTACGGGCACCCCGAATGTATCGCGCACCTTTGCGAGCACCTTCAATGCCTTTTCGTCGCCGATACCCGTAAACGAATCCAGGCGCGAACGGTTCGCCTTCCGGTAGGACCCCTTAAACACATAAGGAATTTTCAGTCTGTCGGTTATTTTCACCACTCTTTCGGCAATCCGAAGAGCCATATCCTCGCCCTCAATGACACAAGGGCCTGCCAGCAGGAAGAAATTTTCTCCCCGGCACAAATCAGCTACTGACTTTATCATATATCAATTAGGTATTATCAAAGTTATCGCTTCGGGAGCGATGGTCACCTCTATCGGGAAATGGCGGTCAAGCCACAAGCGTCCGTCAAGGCTGACTTCCGCATTCTGCGCCCGAAGGATTTTCACACAACGCGTACGATAAGGCTTCACAATCTTATGATTCAGCAGTCTTCCCTTCTGCAGCATCCACAAACCGGATATCAGTTCCCTGAGTTCAGGACGGTAAACCACCGAAACATCCAGCCAGCCGTTATAGGGCACCGCGCTGGGGGTCAGCCCATACCCATAGGCACTGCCTATCGCAACAGCCATGACACGCCCCCGGATATGCTCGTCGTTCACTCTCAGATGCATCCGATAAAGCTTCCGTTCAAAAGCAACAAGAAAAAGAGAAGACAGATACGAAAACAGAGGGATTCCCCAAAAACGGCGGGTTTCGTTTGTTATGCGCACGATCCGCGCTCCGAGGCCCATATAAACAGCGTTCAGAAAATAGCGCGTCTGGTGCTTCTCTCCGTCGAAGTAAGAAAAGACGCCGGCGTCGACTTTTCGCAGGCGCCGGTTGATAAGCACGTCTACCGAAAGTCTGTAGTCATCCGCACTCAGCCCCCAATATTTGGCAAAGTCATTGCCGATGCCATTCGGTATGACGCCCAGCGCTATCGAAGACTTGTCTTCCGCATCCGATCCCATAATGCCGTTCACCGCATCGTTGATGGCGCCATCTCCTCCCACCACCACTATCGTGCGGTATCCGTTATTGGCCAGTGTCCGCGTCAGACGCTCAATTGAGCCGAAGCCCTCCGACTGCACATAATCATACTTCACGCCGCGCTCGTCCAGATATTCACGGATATTCTTCCACCGGCGCTGCGCTTTCCGAGTACCTGCCTTGGGATTGTATACAATCCCCCATCTGTTCGGTTCTACCGCCATAATCGTTCTTATTTTAATAAATTCTCTATCTGTTCCAGTTTCTCCTCCAACGGCAATGCCGCATCGATCCAGTGAATGGTGAATCCCCTCCTTTCCATGCCGCGGAACCAGGTCATCTGCCTTTTGGCAAACTGATGAATGGCAATTTCCAGCTGGCCGAACATCTCCTCATAAGTCAGTTTCCCGATGGCATACAAAGTCAGGTATTTATATTCCAGTCCATAATAGATCAGGTCTTCCGGGCTGATTCCGCTTGCAAGCAAGGCTTTCACCTCGTCAACCATGCCCTCATCAAGCCGCTGTTTCAGCCTGCGGGTTATCTTCTCCCTCCGCTGTTCACGGCCGATTCCGACACCTACCACCAGGCTTCTGATATCGGGGAAAGCCCTTTCCTCCACCTGATGCTGCCTGTAATACTCCTCGATCTCTATGGCGCGTACCGCACGCTTCACCGTATCCACATCCGTCGAGTTATGAAGTTTCTTATACGTTGCAAGAATGCCGGTCAGCTCTTCAAGCGACTTCTCTGCCAGACGCCGGCGGAGTTCCGGATTTTCAGGTACAGGAAGCAGCCGGTAACCTTTCAGCACCGACTCAAGATACATTCCCGTGCCTCCGCACAAGATCGGAAGCATTCCCCTGCTTCGAACATCTTCGTAAGCCGCCAGGAAATCCCGCTGGTACTCAAACACGTTGTATTTATAGCCAGGCTCCACAATGTCTATCAGATGACAGGGAATCCGCTTCCCGCCGACAACATAGTCGTCCAGATCCTTTCCCGTTCCCAGATCCATCCGCCTGTACACCTGCCTGCTGTCTGCGCTGATGATTTCCGTATCCATCCGCCGCGCGAGAGCAGCTGCCAGCGATGTTTTTCCGGAAGCTGTAGGGCCTAATATCGCAATCAAATCATACTCCATACTCCAAACGAAAGGTTCTGACGGCAAAGATAACTTTTTCTGCGCATTCCACACACAAGTGCGCAAAAAAAGCCGCCTGAAAAATCAGACGGCTTTCGCTATATGGTTGTTATAACTGATTAGCAGTTTACAGAAGCCATGTGAGCGATCAGATCCAATACTTTGTTAGAGTAGCCGATTTCGTTGTCATACCAAGAAACAACCTTAACGAAAGTATCAGTCAAGTAAACACCTGCGTTAGCATCGAAGATAGAAGTCAAAGTGCAGCCCAGGAAGTCAGAAGAAACAACTGCATCTTCTGTGTAGCCCAGTACACCCTTCAATTCACCTTCAGAAGCTTCCTTCATAGCAGCGCAGATAGCTTCTTTAGTAGCCGGCTTAGCCAAGTTTACAGTCAGGTCAACTACAGATACGTCCAAAGTCGGAACACGCATAGAGATACCTGTCAGTTTGCCGTTCAGTTCAGGAATAACTTTACCTACAGCCTTAGCAGCACCTGTAGAAGACGGGATGATGTTGCCAGAAGCAGCGCGACCACCTCTCCAGTCTTTCATAGAAGGACCGTCAACTGTCTTCTGAGTAGCAGTTGTAGAGTGAACAGTAGTCATCAAACCGTTTACGATGCCGAACTTGTCGTTCAGAACCTTAGCGATCGGAGCCAAGCAGTTAGTAGTACAAGAAGCGTTAGAAACGAACTGAGTACCCTTAACGTAAGTCTTTTCGTTAACGCCGCAAACGAACATCGGAGTATCGTCTTTTGACGGAGCTGACATAACTACATATTTAGCGCCAGCCTGGATGTGAGCCTGAGCTTTTTCTTTAGTCAGGAACAAACCTGTTGATTCAACAACATATTCTGCACCTACTTCATTCCACTTCAGGTCAGCCGGATTCTTTTCTGCAGTTACACGGATTTCTTTACCGTTAACAATCAGCTTGCTATTTTCAACGTCAGCTTCGATAGTACCGTTGAACTGGCCGTGCATTGTATCATACTTCAACATGTAAGCCAAGTAATCTACCGGGCACAAGTCGTTAATACCTACGATCTGGATGTCGTTTCTGCTCTGAGCAGCACGGAATACAAAACGGCCGATACGACCGAAACCGTTAATACCTACTTTAATCATTTTGTTTAACTTTAAAAGGTTTTATAATAAACTTTATAAACACTCTCCTGTTTGTCTGTTGCAGTCCTCTTTTCCCCGACTGCGATGCAAAAATAAGGAATTCTTTCCAAAGCTCAGCACGAAAACAATAAAAATTGATTAAAATATTCAGCCAGCTCTGCTTTATTATATATATAGGTACGAAAATCGTAACCTCACTGAAACATGTTTGTAAAATTGCAATCTCCGCTTTTCAATTGAAGCGGGAAATAACGGTCATACGGGCCCGTCACCTAAAAAGAAATGCTTTTTCTCAGTTTCAAAGGCTTTGTCCGCCCGCTTTCATCCTTTACGGCCATAGCAGCCGTTGCGCTTATAACTATAACTTTATAATTCATATACGCCGAAATGTCAAATTTCCGAATATACTTCTCGCCCGGTTCAATCCTTATAGCGCGCTTATCCGCCTCCAAAAAATCACTCCTTCTGCTATTGCCATATTCATAATTAACCAAACAATAAGATCCGCCGCCGGGATTCATGTCGCCGGTATAGAATAACATCAAATAATAAGGCGTGCCATTCTCTACCTCATAGACCAGAACATCGCCATCCACCTTTATATCAAGACTGACATTCTGCCCTCTCAACGGGAAAAAGAAACAGAGCATACAGAAACATATCAATTTTAACTTCTTCATAATTGCACACGTTTAGGTTAGAAATCATGTCCTCTTGCTATTGCCCCTTCATTTCATATATTTATTCATCCAAACCATTAAAAGTCAGCCAGCACAGGCCTACCATCGCAATATCCTGTCCATTTTTTCTTTGTAAACATCTTTCTTGTCCTTCAAAGATACAGCTTCTATCTGAACATGGACTTCTACTTCATAAATATCATTCATATTACCCTTATATAATTCCTCCAAGTCATAAACATACTTGTTTTCACCGTACTTGAAAAGAAACATGCCAATCACATATTGAGAAGCATCCGGCTGACAATTAAAAACAAAAAGCGATTTCTTGAAAAGAAGTTTGCCATCCAAATCCTTATACTGCAAAATAACAAAAGAAGCAGTTCCCGGCTCATAATAATTCTGCCCAAAAGAAGGACATAAGCGGAACAATTTGTCCGTATTGTTTTTCACAACAAGAACCAACGTCCGGTCTGTCCGGTTAAAAGACAAATGCGTTTCTATTTGTGAAAATGCCACAAACGGAAACAAAACAAACACTGTAAACAAAAAAGCTTTCATACTTTATTTTTATCAAGCCAGCCAACGTCTGTATCCGGCACATCCATGTTCCAGAAGACATACTCCCTGCCGCCTTGCTCCATATCACAACACCGTCACCTGCTCTCATCGCTGATGCCTTTCATAAATCAAAGAAGCAAAACATGATTCAAAAAGCTATACTTCTATCAATACAAATGACACCTCACCGACATATCCGTCAGTATCCTTATAGTAAACATAACAATGCAAACCTCTATCCGGATTAAAGTTACCATATTGCACCAAATATATATCATTTGGAGTATCATTGACAACCGTATAGTTCAATGTGGCTCCCTTGAGCGTGATATCAAACTTCACATCCTGGGCCTTCAGACCCGGGAACAGGAGCAACAGCAGAAAAAAACAGATGCTTCTCATATCTTTAAGGTTTGTCTGTTTATACAAAGAAAAGAAAAAATCCGCTAATGTCCAAGAAAAAAAACGCAGAAATATCATTCCGGCATTTTAACACAGAAAGCGACAATTATCAAACACAAAGACACAAAAACGCACATTACACTTACATGTAACGAAGCAGAATCTTCCGCTCCAGGAGGAATTTCTTAACAAACACGAACACCAACCCCCTTCAGAATCCCTGTAACGGGAGCAATATACCGAAACAAACTTGCAAAATATCCCAACAGACATCGGAAAATGACGGGACATCCGACCGAAAATGTCCCGACATGTTTGCAAAAATCTCCGCACACGTCACACCAACTGAAAAGAAAGGCTCAAAAACTTGAAAAGGACGGGAATTTTACGCTGGAGCATACCTTCTTCACGCACCGCCCCAAAAGGCAGGAAGAAAGGATAAAGAGGATATACCAAACACAAAGAAGCCAAAAGGCCGGAAGAAAAACCAAAAAGCCATCAAACAGCCCGGAAAGGAAAAAACACATGGCAACAGCACGAAGCATTTCCCTGCATTCCTTCCAGCCTGACGCCCGGCCGGGAGGAAAGGAGCGATTCTCGCGCCTCCGGATTTGCATTATGTCAGAAAGACATTCGCACACATGCAAAAAAATCGTGGCGGTTACAAGCCGCCACGATCCCTATTTTTGAAAAGAACACAAATCAGATCAATACACCAGACTCACGTTATCCACCCAGATTTTGTTGCCGGGAGAACCAACAAACGCCCCTCCCAAACTGGAGGTGAACTGAAGAATCAGGTGGGTGGGCTTTTCATCCGCCCCGGCCCAGCCGTTCTCCTGAATCAGCACACTCTCGCCTTTGCTGTTGCGCGCGTAATAATGTCCGGCGCCCAAACCCATCAGTCCGGCGTCGTAATGCGCGTCGTGCGTGATGTCGCCATAGCTGATTTCATACGTGGCTCCGTTATGCCAGCCTTCTGTCTTGCTGTAGCGCACAACCGCCGTACCCACGCGCTTGGCGATGATGTTTCCGTCCTTGTCTTCCGTACGCTTCTGAAGGAAACAGGTCATAATCGCGCAGTCCTGCCCTTCCACCGTCGACTTGCGGCTGAAACCGGTCTGCCGGATGCGGTTCGGCTCACCCGACATCTGCACCTTGTAGTCATAGCGCACCGCCTTCGGGCGCGAGGTGAACGGCACCCCCGAGTTCAGGGCCTTTTCTCCGTCCTTGGTTCCCGTAATCGGCTCTTTCATGTCGCCGAGAAACAGCGATCCCGAAGCAAGCACCGTGATGTTCACCAGCCCCAGCACCTTCACGCTCTCGATATGTGTTTCAAGGCGCGCGCAGTGACCGCCCGTTTCACGCTTTTCCGGATATACGCTTGTATTGGTCTTTACAATTCCCATAACCTTGGCCATCACGTTTGAGTTCCCCCACGGCGAGCCTCCCTGATTGACGTATGCAATGTTTCCGTCAATCTCCTGCGTAGGCCCCAGCTCATAAAGCAGCTTTGTCTTTCCGCCTATGATGCCCGACTCATGTATCCTGCGGGTAACCCATTGCTCCATGTCACCGTATTTCAGGGGAACCACCTTTTCCTGGGCGCTCATCATGCAAGGAAACGCAAGCAGAGCCAGCCCCGAGATTACTTTAAAAAATTTCATAACCTAATCTAATTCATCATTTTTTAACGGCAACAAAGATACAAAAAAAAGCGACAGTAGCCACACCATCGCTTTCAATCAAGAAATATTGAATACAAAATATTACTAATCAACTATTTATCAGAGGCGATACAGAAGCCATGCTCCCTGGAAGTCTTCGCGGCTCGGGTATTTGGCCTTGAAAGCATCTCTTGCACGGGCAGCCTCGTCGCGCGTGTCGAAGGATGCTGCCACCACGCGATACATGTTGCGCTGTGCATTATACACCACTTTCGCATTATAGCCTTCTCCGTCGAGCCATGTTTTCAGTCCGTCGGCATTGGCCTTGATTCCGAAGCTTCCGCACACAACGCTGTATGCCTTCAGTCCGTCGCCCGAAACCAGTTCCACCTTTTCCTCACGCACAGGAGCTGTAGTGACAGCCGGCTGGGGCGTTGTTTCAACCACCGGAGCGGCTTCTACGGCCGGAGCCTCTGCGGGAGTTTCCGCGGCATTCTGAGCCTCAGCCAGTTCCATCTGCTTTGCCTTTTCATAAGCTTTCTTGTATGCGCTTTCACTCGATTTGCAAGAAGAGAACGCAAGTGCCGTGCACAATGCCATTCCCAATACAACTACTTTTTTCATGTTGTTTATAATCTTAATTGGATTCTCGTCAAATATTTTTTGGCAAAAGTAGCAATATAAAAAGAGGATTTCTATTAAAATCTGTTAATATTGCATTCTTTTGATAACGGAAGTCCATTTTCCATCCGAAAATGTACCATTTAACAGGATTAATTATTAGATTTGTATTGTGTAACTTTTAAATGATTAAATTATGAAAGCATTAAGTATTGTAGCTGCATTTCTGGGCGGTGTTACCCTGGGAGCAGCAGCGGGCCTTTTGTTCGCTCCGGAAAAAGGAGCCGACACTCGTAGAAAAATAGCGGAAGTTCTCCGTAAAAAAGGCATCCGTCTGAACCGTGACGAGATGGACGACCTGGTCGACCAGATCGCTTCGGAAGTGAAAGATGCTGACTGATTTTTTTGCGAAAGTACAACCGGGTGTGGCAAAACTCAGGTTTTGGCACACCCTGCTTTTAGGCTCTTAACGAACATACAGAATATCCGCAATTCCACTCCCTTCCGAAAAGGATCCGGAATGCCACCCTAAACAAACTGAATGACATGTTTGCAAACGAAAACAGCATAAACAACCTGGAAAGTCTTGTAAAGGAAATCAAGAAGTATATCGAACTTCAGGGGCAGTATATCAAACTCGACATCGTGGAAAAACTGACTGTGCTGCTCTCCACACTCATCCTGATTCTGATACTTATTGTCCTTGGCATGATGGCTTTGTTTTATTTCTCATTCATGCTGGTCTATGCCCTCGAACCCGTTGTGGGAAGCCTCATCGGAGCATACGCCGTTATCGGAGGCGTCATCCTGCTGCTGGGAGCCGCGGTATACCGCATGAGAAAACAATGGATATTCCGGCCTATCGTGAATTTCCTCGCCAAACTCTTCCTTGAAGACACAACCGAAAAGAAAGAACAATGAACGAAATCAAAGAAATGATGCCTGCGCAATACAGCGTGCAGCTTATATCGCAACTAAGAGCTAAAAAGAAACAGGAGCTGAAAGAGTCAAAAGAACGGATCTTGAGCCTGACCCAAGAACTGTTCACGCCGCAGCAGAGCAAAAACAAGGCGGAAAACCTCATGCAGCACATCAATGCCGGAATCGCCGCATACGACGGCATACGGACGGGGATGATGATACTGAAACGCATCCGCGCGTTCTTCAACCGGAAAAAGAAATAAGAACGGGACGCACGTGCCCGGACCGGAAGGAAACGCGCAGAAGCGCACATCAGAACACGGAGCCACGGAAACACAGAGTTCACTTCAACGGATGACCAAACAGACTCTCTGCGTTTCCGTGGCTTCATTGGTTACTCCAAAGGCAGACCATTCAATATTCAAATTACAATAAAGACAAAACATGATGAAAAAACAACTGCTCATTCTTGCAGGAACGGCTATGGTTTTGGCCGCCAATGCACAAGAGCCGCCTCTATGGATGCAGCACTGCGCCATATCGCCCGACGGAAGCACCGTTGCCTTCTGCTACAAGGGAGATATCTTTACAGTGCCGGCACAAGGAGGAAAGGCCGCACAACTGACAACTAACGCATCCTACGACACGCACCCCGTATGGAGTCCCGACGGAAAAAGCCTGGCTTTCGCCTCCGACCGGAGGGGGAGCATGGACGTGTACATCGTAGGAAAGGAAGGGGGCGTGCCCAAACGCATCACAACCCATTCGGGAAACGAAACGCCCATAGCTTTCCTGGACAACGGACACATCCTGTTTCAGGCCACATTGATGCCCGACGCGCAGGCGATCACCTTCCCCAGCGCACAGTTTCCCCAGGTCTACCTGACAAGTACGGAGGGCGGACGCCCAAGCCTCTACTCTTCCATACCGATGGAAGACATCAGCGTCGGAAGCGACGGAACCACGCTGCTCTACCACGACAAGAAAGGCTACGAAGATGCCTGGCGCAAACACCACACCTCTTCCATCACGCGCGACATCTGGATGAGTTCGCAAAACGGAGGCAAACGCTCATACACCAAGCTCACCGACTTCAACGGCGAAGACCGCACACCCGTATGGAGCGCCGACGGCCAGTCGTTCTATTATCTGAGCGAAAAGAGCGGGTCGTTCAACGTATACAGACGCAACGTCGACGGAAGCGGGGAAAAGCAGCTGACGCATCATGCCAAACATCCGGTACGCTTTCTTACCGCAGCAGACAACGGCACGCTCTGCTACGGCTACAACGGGGAAATCTATACGCTGAAAGAGGGACAGCAGCCGGAAAAGCTTAAAATCAGCATCATCACCGACCAAAGCGAACAGAACGTCATCCGGCAGATAAGGACATACGGAGCTACAGAAATCGCCGTGTCGCCCGAAGGAAAGGAAATAGCCTTCATCCTGCACGGCGATGTATTCGTAACAGCAACCGACTACAGAACGACAAAGAAAGTGACGGATACCCCCGAACAGGAACGGAGCCTCAGCTTTTCGCCTGACGGAAGAAGCCTTGTCTACGCCTCCGAACGCGACGGCCTGTGGCAGATTTACCGCTCTTCGCTCACCGAAAAGGACGAAAAGATGTTCACCTACGCCACCGGAATCAAGGAAGAACGGCTCACAGACAACAAGACAACGTCTTTCCAGCCCAAGTTCAGCCCCGACGGAAAGAAGGTGGCTTACCTTGAAAACCGCACAACATTGCGCGTCCTCAATCTGGAGAACAAGTCGGCACATACGGTTATGGACGGCAAATACGAATATTCGTACAGCGACGGCGACCAGTGGTTCGAATGGAGTCCCGACAGCAGATGGCTTTTAAGCGGCTACATAGGCACTGGCGGATGGAACAACAAGGATGTGGCGCTGGTAAACGCTTCCGGAAACGGGGAAATCCATAACCTCACCGAAAGCGGATACAACGACGGAAACGCCAAATGGGTGCTCGGAGGCAAGGCGATGATATGGAAAAGCGACCGCGCCGGATACCGCAGCCACGGAAGCTGGGGAGCCGAAAGCGATGTCTATATCATGTTCTTCGACCTCGACGCATACGAACGTTTCCGCATGAACAAAGAAGAACTGGCTCTGGCTGAAGAAAAAGAAAAAGAAAAGAAAGAGAAGGAAGAGAAGGAAGAAAAGAAAGACAAAGCTGCCGACAAGAAAAACAAAAAAGAAAAGAAGAAAGACGACAAGAAAGAAGTTGAGCCGCTCGAATTCGATCTCGAAAACTGCCGCGACAGAATCATACGGCTCACCGTAAACTCTTCGCACCTGGGCGACGCGGTGCTGACTGAAAAAGGGGACAAACTCTACTATCAGGCTTCTTTCGAGGGAGGATTCGACCTGTGGGAACACGACCTGAAAGAAAACAGAACCAAGATTCTGCTAAAGAATATCGGCTACGGATCGCTTGAGTCAGACAAAGACAACAAATACATCTTCCTTTGCACAAACGGAGGCATCCGCAGAATCGATGTAGGAAAGAGTGAAACGAAACCGGTGGATTTTGAAGCGGAGTTCAACTACCGCCCGTATGAGGAGAGGCAATATATCTTCGACCACATCTGGAAACAAGTGCTCGACAAGTTCTATGTGGCAGACCTGCACGGCGCAGACTGGAACAGCTACAGAGATACCTACCGCCGTTTCCTCCCGCACATCAGCAACAACTACGATTTCCAGCAGATGCTGAGCGAAATGTTGGGCGAACTGAACGGCTCGCACACCGGAGCACGCTATTACGCTCCGGGAGCAGCGCTTTCAACCGCAGCCTTGGGCGTATTCTTCGACGACACGTTCACCGGCGACGGTTTGAAAATAAAAGAAATAATCAGTCAGGGACCTTTCGCCGTAAAGAAGACAGACGTCGTGCCCGGATGCATCATCGAGAAGATCGACGGACAGCCCGTGCTGAAAGATACGGACTATTATCCGATGCTTGACGGAAAGGCAGGCAAGACAGTCCGCCTGGCAATCTATAACCCGGCCAACGGCAAACGTTTCAACGTTTCGGTCAAGGCGATTTCCCAAGGCAGCCAGTCGGAACTGCTCTACAAGCGTTGGGTGAAACGGAACGAGAAGATGGTAGAAAAGCTTTCGGGCGGACGAATCGCCTATGTCCATGTCAAAGGAATGGACAGCCCGAGCTTCCGCACCGTATACAGCGAACTGCTGAGCGACCGTAACCGCAACAAGGAAGCTGTCATCGTAGACACCCGCCACAACGGAGGAGGATGGCTGCACGATGATCTTGCCACCTTGCTCAGCGGAAGGGAGTATCAGCGTTTCATGCCGAGAGGACAGTACATCGGAAGCGACCCGTTCAACAAATGGCTGAAGCCTTCATGCGTACTGGTATGTGAAGACAACTACAGCAATGCACATGGCTTCCCCTGGGTTTACAAAGAACTGAAGATCGGCAAGCTGATAGGAACGCCCGTGCCCGGAACCATGACTGCCGTGTGGTGGGAGCGCCAGATTGACCCGAGCATCGTGTTCGGCATTCCGCAGGTAGGCTGCATGGACATGCGGGGAAACTATATGGAAAATCACCAGCTCGAACCCGACATCAAAGTCTACAACTCTCCCGAAAAGTCTTTGGAAGGAACCGACGAGCAACTGGAGGCTGCCGTGAAAGAAATGCTGAAAGAAGCTGACGCAAGCAAGAAATAACCTCAACGACGCTGCACGAAAGACACTCCCGCATACCGCAGAGGAATGTCACAGGCAAAGCGAGCAAATGCAAAAGGCACAAAGCCGCAGAGAACCGCATGAATCTTCAGATACACCGATTCCTGTGCTTTGTGCCTTCATTTCAAACCTTTATTTATACTCCGAATTTCAAGAAAGAAAAACAGGTACTTACCCAGTGCCGCCTTTTTTGCCCATCAGTGTGACTGGCGGTAAGCTTTCAGCCTCAGCAAAGCCTCGATATAATAATAGTCTGCATAAATGATTGAAGCATCTATTTCCGACTTGGCAGGCCAATGCCCCGTAGAATGCATGAGGAAAGCTACATTTCTGTCGCGCGACTGGTAGCTGTCCGAGCTCAGGCTTTTCAGCATCCTTTCAGCCGCATCGATATAATTCTGCCGCAGCTCGCCCTCACAATAGCCGGCAAGCTCAACCAAGGCGGAAGCAACGACACAGGCAGCAGAAGCATCTTTGGGGGCGTCCGGAATGCCGGGAGCACTAAAATCCCAGAAAGGCACATAATCTTCGGGCAGGCGTTCCAAATAAACATCCGTAACCTTCTTCGCGAAGTCCAGATACTTCGGGTCTTTCGTTTCGCGATACACCATGGTATATCCATAAATGGCCCAGGCTTGGCCTCGCGCCCACATTGTGCTGTCAGCGTATCCCTGATGTGTACACTGCCTGATGCATTTTCCGCTCAGCGTATCGTATACGGCCACATGATAGGAAGTATAGTCCGGACGGAACTGATTCTCCATGGTCTTATCGGCGTGGGAGACGGCTATGTCATAAAGCTTCTTGTCCCCTCCGTTGCGTGCCGCCCAGAAAAGCATTTCCAGATTCAGCATATTATCCATGATGGTATTGTGCCCTCCATAAACTTCCACATTGCGAGGCCATGACAGGATTGTTCCCACTTTCGGATTGAACAGGGCGGCCAGCGAATCGGCAACGGCAAGAATCACCTCCTTGTATTCCGGATTCTGAGTCAGACGATACCCGTTCCCGTAACTGCAAAATACAAGGAATCCCAGATCGTGGTCGTATGCCGGAGCAGAAGCAAGAAACTTCAGCGATCCGGTAAATCTCTCCGCTTCCCTGCGGATGGAATCATTTCCGGTCGCTTCATAGTCATACCACAGCACGCCGGGCCAGAATCCGGCCGTCCATTCTTCCTTAGTCGCCTTGCGGCAGTTCCACTTGCTCTCCCCCGGATAAATGTTTCTCGGCTCCATCGTATAGTCAATGGTATCACCGCAGTGCAGACTGTCCAACGCGCGGCACACCTGCGCATCGCAATATGCAAGCTCCTTATCCACATCGACTGTTCCAGCCGACGATGCAGTTTTTCCTCCGGCACATGCCGACAAAGCAGCCAGCCCCATGCCAAACAATACATTACTCAGTTTCATCATATCTCTGTTTACTTTAATTTCATTCTGCTTTTTCTACATGAAACCAGTCAGCATCCAGCCAGCCGCGCTCTTTTCCGCAGGGAGCCACGCTAAACAGTCCGACTTTCGCCCCAATCCACTTCCCCTGGCGCGCCTGAAAGACCTTTCCGGCTTCTGTGAACGTCTTTCCGTCAAGGCTGTAGCTGAAACGGCACAAGGCGTTTTTCTCCACTTTCACCCGAAGATAGATCTCACGTTCATAGTTCGGACGCAAGCCGGCTTCGTATCTGGCGCTCGGCTCCAACACCGCCAGCACAGCAGTTTCTTCAGGCGAACCCTGCTCGGCATCCTTACAGGCAGTCAGTCCGAGCACAAACTTCTCGCCCAGCTTCTCCACACCCAGATAAGCGTAATCCCAGCCCATCACAATCAGTCCCGACTTCTGTCCGTCGTCTTTGGCCGACACTTTCAGCTTTGCCGTAGCAACAAACTCTTCCGCAGGAAACTTCTGCAAGAGCAGGTTGGGCACTTCCCAGAAGTTCTTGAAATCCGCCGAAAGTATATGACCGTACAGACGCATGTATCCCATATCAGAAGTAAATCCGAAAACGTCCTGATAGTTGGCGTGCCACTCCCACTGAAGTCCCAGCTTGCGCGAATTGAACTCGTCGCTTTCAGCCGGAGTTTCTACCGGGAAACGCTTTCCGGCCAAAGGCTTGCGGTAGCGGCTTACCGGCTCTCCGCATCCGTCCCCGTCGGAATCATTGCCGATTACGGGCCAGTCATTGATCCATTTCATCGGATTCAGATGCACCACACGCCCGTAAGCCCCTTTGTCCTGAAAGTGCAGGAACCACGATTCTCCGTCGGAAGCATCCACCCATCCGCCCTGATGCGGACCGTTGATGTCCGTATCTCCTTGCGCCATCACGGTCTTAACCTCATAAGGGCCGTATACGTGCCTGGAGCGGAGCACCACTTGCCATCCGGTCACCACTCCACCGGCAGGAGCGAAAATGTAATAATAACCATTCCGCTTGTAGAACTTGGCACCTTCTATCGTATGGTTCACTCCGTCGTTACCGTCAAACACCATAACCGGATCAGATATGGGAGCCGTGCCCTCCGCATTCAGTTCAAAGACCGTGAGCACGCTATTGAACTTGGCCCGGCTTCCGGCCCACGCATGAGCCAGATAAAGCTTCCCGTCATCGTCCCAAAGCGGACACGGGTCAATCATTCCCTTTCCTTCCTTCACCAGCACCGGCTCGTCCCACTTGCCGAAAGGGTCTTTGGCCTTGACCATAAAGATTCCGAAATCAGGATCTCCCCAATAAATGTAATAAGCCCCGTTATGGAAACGGATGGACGGTGCCCACACCCCTTTGCCATGCTGAGGCTGGCTGTAGAAGCCGGCCGGCTCTATTTTCTTCAAAGCATAGTTCACGATGGACCAGTTGACCAGATCCTTCGAATGAAGTATCGGAAGCCCGGGCGCACAGCCAAAGCTGGATGCCGTCATGAAGAAGTCATCCCCAACCGCACATACGTCCGGATCGGAATAGTCTGCATGAAGCACCGGATTCTTATACGTACCATCCCCGCAGTCGGCAACCCAAACGTCCGACTTGTACTGGGCATGTATCCCGTGCGAACCGTACAGCACGGCAATGCCCAGCAAAAACAATCCTTTCACAATCTTTTTACACATCATAATGTCTGACCTTTATATTTCTTGTATCTTTTGGCTGTCTGCGTATCCGCCGGCACAAAGCGTAGGGCAGCACCGCCTCTCGGTTTCAATGCAAAGCGCATGGTTTCATCAGCTTTCACCAGCAGATAAGAACATTTTACCTGCGTAGCAGTCTTTATTTCCTCTCCTCCGTCAGTATAGACATAAGCCAAATAAGTCTTGTCCTTGTCGAGGAATGACAGGTCCAACTCCTCTTCCGATCCCTCGTTGTTGGCAAGCATTCCTACAAACCACTCGTTTCCATGCCGTCTGGCCATCGTCACGTTCTTTCCCGGCTCACCGTCCACCACGTGCGATTCGTCGAATACGGTCTGCAGATTCTCAAACCACTCCATTTCGGGTTCGCCATGATAAAGTTCCGGCTTGTCATACCAGAAGATGGTTGTCAGCGGGCTGTAGAACACGACCGACGCCGCCAGCTGGTGGGCATGCGTATTCTTCAGACGCTTGTCGAAGTAACAGATGGTATAGTCGGCGGCACCGTTTATCATGCGGGTAAACGGAAGAATGGTGCTGTGGGTAGCGTCCGGAAACTCTTCGTTGCCCAATATGCCTTCCTGGGTGAGCAGATTGGGATAAGTGCGGCTGAACCCGGACGGACGGAACTCGTCGTGTATATTCATCATCAGCTTGTTCTCGGCAGCATAGCGCACCATGTCGTGCAGCCATGTCGCCCAGCGGTGGCTGGCATACTGCACAAAACCGGACTTCACTCCCACTATCCCCCACTGATGGAGCAGCGGAAACAGTTCGCGCATCTGCTTCTGGAGCGCGTGCTGGTTGACATACAGCCAGATGCCCACTCCCTTCTCTTTTCCATAGGCAACGATCCGGGGCATGTCCAGCCGGGGAATCACCTTTGTGGCATCTCCGTCGTGCGAGGTGCAAGGCTCATACCACTTCCAGTCGAACAGCATATAAGGAATGTTGTGTTCCGCGCAAAAGTCAATCGTTCTGAATGCCCCTTCGTTTGTAAGGGTCGTTTCGCGCATGATCTTCCCCGGTTTGATCCATGATGCGTCAGCAATCTCGCAAGGCGGATTCAGGTTTTCGATGATAAAGTTATGCTCCAGCAGATCGCCCGGCCTGTCTGCCGCCATGATCACTTTCCACGGAGTGGCATAATAAGTCACCACATCCACCGGACTGTACATGACCGAAGCCAGCGTGTTCCGCTTGTCAGAAGAAGCTACAAACTTGGTCAGACACCAGTCGTCCACGTCCGCATCGGCAAGTGCCGCCCACACTCCGTTCGGAAGTTCAAGCGTAAGCGCCCGCTCTACCGGCTTTTTTATCGCGTTCACATCCAGATATTCAAAATGCGCCTGCGCCCACTGCTCCGCCCACGCCATTGTTCCGGCAGGGAAAGTATATTCGGTCAGATCCCCGGTCACCTTATGGAATACAGCCTGCGGATGCTCAGGGAAGAAATAGCGGAAGCCTATGCCCTCATCGTATGCACGCACCTCCACATTCAGCCGGTAGTTCGAACCGTCTTTTCTGGAGAGATACAGCGTGCCCCCATTGTAATGGTCGCGCACCCTGCTCCGTTCTCCGTAAAGCGGCTTCCATTCAGCATCGTGCCTGGTGTAAGACACCGAATCAATCTCCATCCTGTCCATCCACAATTCCGGCTGAGGCAAGCTTCTCATTCCCAAAGCCATCTCCCACACCCTATTGTCCAACTGCAGGCCGGCCTGCGACTCTTCCACCACCTGCTTTCCGTTAAAATCCACCCGATAACACAGCACATTTGCCCCCGAATCGGATTTCTTTCCATAAAACTTCACATGATGCATGCCTCCGGGCGATGTCAGATCCAACTCCACCGGCACAGAAGCAAAACATGATGTACCTAAAGCCGCCAAGGCTAACATAACAGACAGACCTTTCATAAAATCTTTCGTTTTTTATGAAAATACGAATCATCCGTCCAACTTACCTAATCCGAACGGCAATATTTTCGCGCAAATCCAATCTTTTTCCGATGCAAAGCCCTATTTCGCGTTCTGCAACCGGACAAAACGCACGGAAAAACAGGGCAGAAGCTTCCCGAAGAAAAGTCTGTCCTCAACCTGAAGACATACATCTCCAGACTGAGGATACAGATTCTTCCGAGACATCCGCTTTGCTGCCAATGACAAAGTTGATTTATATTTCGGCACACCTCCCGATAATTGCTTAAGTTATTTCTTTTCGCTATCTTTGATACCATTAGATAGAAAGGAGGGCTTATACAATGAAATCGCTCATTTTGTCTGTACTGTTATCAAGCGTCGTTTGCCTGAGTTGCACCCACAAGCGGCAACAATCCCAACCGGAAGGACCGGCCATAACCGGCGGAAACGATACGGTTACAAACATCCAAACAGGCAGTCAAGATACATTGCCGGACAAAGATGCCATTGTCTACGACATACCGGAGTGCTGCCTCTGGTATGCCGAAGACTTGCCAGACGAATACAAAAACAAGCCTGTTTCCATGTGGGCGGAACATTCTGTATATGGGGAAAATGTGCATGCCGTCAATCTATTTGTATCAAATCCAACGAACGCACAACTATCATTCGGGAGGTATTGGGATATAGACATTTGGAATGGAGAGAAATGGGTTTCCCCGAATATGAAAGTTTCCTGCATGATATGGCCTGACGACGAATTTGTTATGCATAAAGGCATGTTGTTGCATTGTTTCCGTTTTCCTGTGGGGAAATACTATCATTTGCCGAAAGGAAAATACCGGATGAACAAATCCTTCGGCTTGGCAGGAAAGAGCATAGAATTGAATGCAGAATTTGAAATCAAATAGTATTTTTATGAAAACAAGAGCGTTAGCATTAGTTATCAGCCTGCTAGCAACCTTTTCGCTGCAAGCGCAAACCAACGAGCGTTACATCGAAGTGACAGGTACATCAGAAATAGAAATCGTGCCAGACAAGATTCATTATCTGATTGAAATCCGTGAATACTTCGAGGAAGAATTTGACGGGAAATCGAAACCCGAAGAATACCGCACCAAAGTGCCTTTACCAAAGATAGAACAAGGACTGAGAAAAGTGCTTGCCGAAACAGGCATCCCGCAAAATGCCATACGGACACAGGAAGTAGGCGACTATTGGCGGCAGCAAGGGCAGGACTTTTTAGTTTCCAAGCAACTCGACATCACCCTCACCGACTTTAACCAGATAAACGAAATCGTCAGCCGCATTGATACAAAAGGTGTCCACAACATGCGCATAGGCGAACTGGAAAACAAAGATATGCTTGCCTACCACCAAAAGGGAAAGATCGAAGCATTGAAAGCCGCCCAAAAGAAGGCAGTCTATTTGGTGGAGGCATTGGGTAAAAGGTTGGGCGGTGTCATACGCATCGTGGAACAAGAGAGCGGCAATGCTTTTCCGTTTGCGCAAAGCAATGTCTTGTCATCCGATGCCGCCTCATTCGACAACTTCCGCACCATCAAGAAGAACTATTCCATGCAGGTGCGTTTTGAAATCACTGATTAAGAAACTGTTTTGAATTTATCGTGTGCTGATTTGGGATGAGTTTTTGAGGCATTTCCGTTTGTGTGATGAGGAAGATAGCGGGCTATCTGACGAAGAACAGAAGCGGAAAAGGCCAAAAAATAGCCCAAAGCACACACGAAAACGAACACATCAAGCCAAGAAAAACTTTTTGGAGAAATTCAAAACAGTTTCTAAAAACAAAGCGGACGAAAGAAAAATGACCCTTCCTTTCGTCCGCTTTATTTGTTTACTCTTGCATCCGGCCTGTCAGCGCAGAATGCCCGCATCCGTATCGACTTTCGGCTGTATTCCCCGCTTTATTTCCCGAAATTTCCGCCCTTTCGAGATCCGCCAGGAAATGCTGACGCTGACCAGATTGCCCAGGTCCGGACAATGAAGCATGGTGGTTTTGCGCACATAGCGGTTGTACACATCCGACAGGAACTGCCTGTTGAGGCCGGCGAAAGGCTGCTGCCAACTGACAGAAACATTCAGATCCTTATGGCGATACGAGGCAGAAAACTGGGCAAACGAACCATTGAAGCTTTCGGTTTCGCCCTCCATAAAACGCCAGCCGCTGTCAAAGGCAGCCGAAAAGGAGAACTTTCCCCAATACGCCTGCATATTGGCGCTTCCCATATAAAACGTGCGGCAATGCGTATAGTCGTTGCCGAAATTAAAGCACCTGAACATCGTGCCCGAAGCACCCAGCGACAATTTCTCAGGAACAACCCAGCAGTTGGCATAAAGCATCAGATGGAGCACGTCGATTTCTTTCTGGTTGATCTGCGTATAGACAAACTGATTGTCGCTCGTGGGAATGTAGGTAGCCATGTTCGGGCGGCGGCAGATTTTCCCATATGCCTGGACAAACGACTGAAACCGCGGGCGGGTGTAAGACACCTGAAAAGTATGCTCCTGCTCACTGTTCGGACGGATATCCGGATTCCCCAATGTCCACTCCATGCTGTTGTTCCGGACAGCCGTATTGCTGATCATCGCCACTTGCGAAACATGCTCGCTGATCTGGAAATCATACTTCAGCTGCAGTTCCCGGAAAGGACTGTAGCCGACGGTAACCTTCGGACGGAAGAGCCAGAGGCGGTACGAATGCTCCTGCTGGCGATAATCGAGGTAACTCCCTCCCAAGCCCGCCACGTAGCTGAAAGGACCGGCCGTCCCCTTGATTTCCGCAAAAGCGTATGCCTTGCGGTTGTGCATCGGATTTGAAGACGTGACGTCCCCCGAATATGTATTGGCCGTATACTTCAGCATGCAGTTCACCCCGGCGGTAAAAGAAAAAGGCTTGAAACGGTTTTCATAGACAGCCTCACCCGTCAGCGAACACGTCTTGCCGTCTACATTATATATATAGGGCGAGCCTTCATCGTATCTGCTCTCAAACGAAGTGGATATATACGTTCCGACAGCACTCAGAGTCAGGGACTGGCGGGCGGAAAGCTGCTTGAAGAAATACAGATCAAGCGTCGGAGATAAGCTGGCATCATCTTTATACTGGGTGGCAATATAAGCCTCGTCCCCGTCTGCAACCTGCTTGCGGTTGAAGTTGTCCGGAACATGCGAAAACCGGGCATCCAGCGAAACCTGGAAAACATAACCGGCAGAATCGGCAAGATTATACTTCAACTGCAAGTCGTTGCTGAAACTCCGGCTGCGCGAAGCGATGTCATTGCGCCGGATGGCATATGTTGAGCCGTCATTGAGGCGATAGTCCGCCGTTTCGCTCATGCGGTTTCCCTTAAAGTCCTTATATCCGAAGCTGTAGCTAAGAGAAACTTCACTTTTCTTCCTGTTCCATTTTCCATAAACCAGATCATTGCCGATTTTAGAGGTAAGGGCGTTGGTCAGACTGACTCCTGCCGTATAGCCTTCATCATCACGCCTGGTGCGGATGTCGATAACATACACAATCCCTTCACCGTATCTCACCCCGGGATTATCAATGAAGTCGATCCGGATTACAGACGAAGGATCTGCAGCCAGCATTTCATCACGCCCGACGATGATTCCGTTGATACGCAACTGTACGGTCCCTCTCCCGTCGACGGCCGATACGCTGCACGAGGTTTCATCCACCCGGATGTTCGGCAGAGCCAGCTTCTGAAGAATGCTGTAACCGGACGAGGATGAGTTTTTCTGCACTTCCGTAGGATAGATTGTCTGGCGGTCAGCCTTGCGGATGACTCTTGCCGCTTTCACCTCCACTTCCTGAAGAGATATTTCACGGTCGACGTGCTGGGCCGGCAAATGAACGGACAATGCCAGCAGCACATAAAGCATACATGTACGTTTCATTGCGCTTCTGTTTTTATGATTCAGCGCAAAAGTACGTCCTTCTTCCGCAGAAAGTCAGAAACTATACCGACATCTTCCTGACATTTTCCTGACAATCGGACAGCTGTTTGATTTCCAGCGAATAGCTCCGCCCCCTGTAAGCCACGATCCTCAGGTCGCTGCAACCTTCTACCACCGGCTTCAGACGCTTCACAAGCGTGTAGAGCGTATCGCTGGCATCCTCTTTCTTAGGCCATAAGGCCGCACATATCTCTTCTTTGGCAAGCGAGTGCGAAGGAGCCTCCCACAGCATCAGCAGAAGCCGCTGCTGCATCGGGGTAAGGCGGACAGGCATGTGGCAAGCGTCGCGGAAACAGCAATCTTCAGAAGAATAATAGATTCCGCCATAGACGGCCGAATCCGCCAACACTTCTGCTCTCCATCTGTGCAGGACAACCCACGAACAGAGCAGCCATGCCAAGGCAGACAGCGCAAGAGCAAACGACAGACGCTGGTCGGACAGGCTGAACACGGAGGCAGCCGAAAGACGGACATACCCTTTGACAGCCAAGGTGTCGCCCGTAGCCTTGTCGCTGACCAGCATGGTGTCGCCGGCAATGACGCCTGCTTCCTGCATTCCGTTCAGACAATGTCCGTCTGCAGCATCAAAAGCTATAAAAGCTTTCTTTCTCAGCCGTCCGTCAATAAGGTTTCTGCAGAAACGTTCGTCAGCCACGGCAAACAGAACTTTCCCCTTCGCCGTTTCACGAAGACATCTATATGCCCTGATTGTATCTTGAGAAACAAAATTATCACGTTTTTCTTCCAGTGTGCGGACCAATGCTTGATTCAGGTCTGCCGCTATCGCCTCTTTGGCGCAACAATATCCATGATGCCCAGCCAGCAATGACGAAAGCATCAAGGCCATAAATACTCCCGCTGATAAGAACCTGCCATTCATATTCTGTTGGTTTTATTGAACACTGCGAATATACGGATTTTTCTCCACTAAACTTTCAATCGGCCGATTTCCTTTTCCAAGTCGTCCAGAAAAACGGCTGGATGCGCCCCGTCCATCTGATTCATCCGGCTTTCGGCCACTTGCAGCCATGTCCGCACACCAGCTTATCGAACTTCAGCTTCTTCCGCCGGCTCACCCCGCCAAATGTTAAAAAACAGATTTCACGCAATTTTCTTATAAAGATTGAGTATAATTACAGAAAAATCAAGAAACCATTCAAACACAACGCCGATACATGAAAAACAAAATATTGTACATCCATGGGCTGTCCTCATCTGGAGCATCGTCCACCGCACAAAAACTGCGGGAAGACCTTCCCGATTTCAATGTCCTGTCCCCCGATCTTCCCATACACCCCGACGAAGCGCTGGCATTGCTGCATAGCGTATGCGAAGCAGAGAAGCCTCAAATCCTGATAGGCACTTCCATGGGAGGAATGTTCGCACAGCAAATCAGGGGATTCAAGAAAATACTGGTCAATCCGGCCTTCCACGTTTCCGACATCATGCGCACCCAGCCAGGACCGCACCCGTTCCTTTCTCCGCGGCAGGACGGAGAAACCACGTACACCATCACACCGGAACTGTGTGAAGCGTACCGGGAAACAGAAGCGAACCAGTTCACAAACATTACCGACTTTGACAGGGAAAACACATATGCGCTTTTCGGCACTTACGATACCCTTGTGCACGGCTACAACGAATACATCAGGCATTATCGGAACGCCGCATGGTTCGAAGGCGAACACCGGCTGAACTTAAAGAACATCCAAACGGTCGTCATCCCCCTGATCAGGCAAATGTAAAAGACTGATTCAAGAACAAAAGGCTTGCAGGATACAATGCGCCAAAGAAAATCATAGTAATGACAAAAATATCTCGCAGAAATTGGCTACCTTTGCAGTCAGCTGCGGGACGACCCGCCTAAAGACATAAGAAAGAAAAGAAAAAGAAGCGTTATGCTTATCTTGTAAGTGAAAACGTAGGAAATTTTCAGACCGATGCAAGAGATAGCATAGTGGTTCTCCCGCATATAGCGTGGGCTGCTATCGTTACATCTGCATCAAAGGTTTCCTACGACCTTCACTTAAGAGGTGGCATAGCTGGCTCACGCTTCTGCAATATAACCCTAACATCTCAGCAGAGCCGGCAGAGAAACAAAACAAAGTATGAATAAACTTGCAACTACATTCCTGTTCATGGCTGCCCTCTTCATTTCAGCCTGTAGCAACGACGACGAACCGCAAATTCCGGCCAATGCCATCACGGTCAATCTGGTAAATAATGATCAGCAGAAAACCATCGGAGGATCTGATGTGTACATCAACAACGCGAACAATTTTACAACCAATGAGTGCGGCATCGTTGATTTCGGCAGCAAAGGCGGCTTCAACCAAAATCCCAATCTTACACAAATAGCACAAGAGGTAGCCGTAACTCCCGGCAACTATTACCAAATTGTTCTCGCCAGCGATGTAAAAAACATTGCCGGACAACGCGCCTATCCGATAAACACGAATTTCTACAATGTATTTGTAGACTCGTGGATTTACAATGCCGACAACGAAATATCCGGAGCAAAGATTATGTATGCTGAATGTTATCCCGACAAGAAAGAGCTTCCGGAATGGGATTCTGCCATCAACGTTGACTTAAAACCGGTCACGCATGAAGAATATGTTGAGTCTGTTGCCTATTCGTTTGCAAACGGCGTGAAAATTGACTCCAATTATGACATCTCTGACTTTGAAGGTTCGGAACTCAGCAGGTATATGGATATTGACATACAGGACAACACAATCACTTTTTCTTCACGTTCGGCATTCGGAGCCAGCGGTAAAACAGAAATCATAGCCTTTGTCAGACACGAAAGTGTTTTTTCACGCGTCCGCTTCATTGTCAAATCGGCACAATAAAATAATTATGCAAAAGGAAAATACGGGATTCAGAAATGAGTTCCGTATTTTTTTATTCTGTCATCTATACAATTCAAGAAGAGGAGAATCCCTCAGGTTTTTACGTTGATCCACAACGCCACAAATCCGTCTTCCCGAACAAAAAAATAGGAATCAAGTTTTCACGCTTAATTCCTATAACTTGCTAATCTCTAAAAGATTATCAGCGGAGAAACAGGGATTCGAACCCTGGGAACAGTTACCCGTTCACCGCATTTCGAGTGCGGCCCGATCGACCACTCCGGCATCTCTCCAGTTCCATGCTTTTATTAAAGCGGTGCAAATATGCTGCATTTTTCTCAATCAGTCAAGTATTGGAGCACTTTTTTTCATGCCGAAAACAATTTTTTACCAATAATTGACACAACCAGCCATTTTCCAACGAACTACATCCCATCTTCTCAAATCTTCATATCAAACTTCTTCCTTAAACCCAAATCGGTCATTAGGATTTCCCAGTGTTGTATGGCAATGAGAAGTCCTTTAATTTCTCCCAGATGGACAGGAAAGACTGCCTTGTTTTTAAAGACCTTGCCATATAGAGGATATGCTTGTCCTTTGTTTTGCCCAAATAAGCCGGCGTTGAGATTAACTCGTATCGGATAGTTTTGAGGAACTTCTTTTTGTCGGAGTTGATAAGTGCATGACGGAACAGCGACATGAAGTTATATGCCATGACAATAAAGCCCCCACATGCTTCAGTCGCCCAGAAGTTGTTCGTAGCAAAGTCATCAATGGAGAAGTCATGCTTTAATTCCTTGATTCTGTTTTCGGAATCCGCTCTTCCGCGATACGAATCGTACACAATCCTGGCGGGCAGTCCGAGATTGGTGACAAAGCAACTGTAACGGTATCTGCCAAAATCGTTCCCGTCCTCGAAAAGTTCCAGTTGCCTGACCCGTTTGCCGGCAGCTTGCGGACGTTTTTCAATTTCCTGTCTTACCATTACTATACGTCTTGGCTTGTCCCAGCTGTCCGCCTTATATGTCGTTTCGGATATTTCCAGACCACTATCCAAGAAACCGAAAGGCTTCCGGTTATAGCTCACTATAACTACACGCTTCGCTTACGTAGTTGTGGGCTCTCCCGAGGGGATTAGGGCTTTGCCCTAATGACCCACTCAGGGCGTTTCTCCCCTGAGAACCCCGAGCAAAGAGTGACCCTCTCTTTGCAATCTCCGCTTATGGGTTACACCCCTAAGAACCCTGTGCGGCAATGAGCAGACAACAGAATATTTTATCAACAATCCGAATCAAAATTTAAGAATATGGCAACAAAGTCAAGCATACATATCAAGCCCTGCAGAGTTACATCAAGCGGGGCTCATAACCGGAGAACTGCCGAGTATATGCGCAATATCGGCAAATCTCAAATCTACATCGTGCCCGAACTTACTGCCGATAACGAGCAGTGGATAAACCCGAACTTTGGCAGTCCTGATCTGCAGGTGCACTATGAAAACGTCAAACGGATGGTCAAAGAAAAGACCGGACGAGCGATGCAAGAAAAGGAGCGTGAACGCAAGGGAAAGAATGGGAAGATTATAAAAGTAGCTGGATGCTCACCAATCCGTGAGGGAGTATTGCTCATCCGACCGGACACCACATTGGCAGATGTACGAAAGTTTGGTGAGGAGTGCCAAAGACGCTGGGGTATCACACCGCTACAAATCTTCCTGCACAAGGACGAGGGACACTGGCTTAGTGGACAACCCGAATCCGGAGATAGGGAGAGTTTCCAAGTCGGTGAAAAGTGGTTCAAGCCGAATTATCATGCCCATATCATTTTCGACTGGATGAACCACGATACAGGCAAGAGCCGAAAGCTCAATGACGAGGATATGACAGAAATGCAGAGTTTGGCATCCGACATTCTCCTGATGGAGCGTGGACAGTCAAAAGCTGTTACAGGCAAGGAGCATTTGGAACGGAACGATTTCATCATTGAGAAACAGAAAGCTGAACTGCAACGCATGGATGCTGCAAAACGGCACAAAGAAGAACTGATAAATCTTGCTGAGCAGGAGCTGAAACAGGTGAAATCAGAAATACGCACTGACAAGCTAAAGAAAACAGCCACCAATGCAGCCACCGCCATAGCAAGCGGTGTCGGTTCTCTTTTCGGCAGCGGAAAGTTGAAAGATTTGGAACAAGTCAATGAAAAATTGCGTCATGAAATTGCCGAGCGTGATAAAGGCATTGATGAATTAAAAGCCAAGATACAACAAATGCAAGAACAGCACGGAAAACATATACGCAATCTTCAAGGAATACACAATCAAGAGCTTGAAGTCAAAGACAGGGAAATATCCCAGCTTAACACCTTGCTTGAAAAGTCATTCAAGTGGTTTCCGATGCTTAAAGAGATGCTGAGAATGGAAAAATTGTGCGCTGCCATCGGCTTCACCAAAGACATGATAGAAAGCCTCTTGACAAAGAAAGAAGCCATACAATGTAGTGGCAAAATTTATTCCGAAGAACATAGACGTAAGTTTGACATCAAAAACGACATTTTCAGAATTGAGAAAAGTTCGGTTAATGAAAATAAATTGGTACTGACAATAAACAAGCAGCCAATAGGCGAATGGTTCAAGGAACAATGGAAAAAGTTAAGACGAGGTTTGCGACAGTCAGAAGAGGAGCCAAGAAAAAGTAGAGGATTCAGAATATAAGTGAAAAAGTACAGACCATTTTTATTATAGTCTGTACTTTTTATAATTTTGCGAAGGGAATCAGAAAATCAATTATGCAACAGAATATTATAAACAATTTCTTCCAGCCTATAAATACAGACCTACAAATACCAGACAGTGATTATTCAAAAACCGATGTATGTATTGCCATGGCCAACGCTCTGGCACGTAACACAAATCACAGTTTGTATATCATAGACTATAACCGCAAGAACTTCCTTTACGTATCGTCCAACCCGCTTTTCCTCTGCGGTCATTCACCGGAAGATGTGCAACAGAAAGGTTATGCCTTTTATTTTGATGTCGTTCCGTCTGACGAGATAAACCGTCTTATGGAAATCAACGAAGCCGGATTCCGGTTTTACTATGACCAGCCGGTAGAAAAAAGACTTGACTTGTCTATCGAGTATAACTTTCATATCCGCACTTCAGAGAAGCACTCGCACCTTATCCACCACAAACTGACACCTGTCTTGCTGAGTGACAAGGGTGATATATGGCTGGCTTTATGTACAGTTTCACTGTCACCGGAGAAAACTATCGGAGATGTAATTATTTCAGACCATACATGTACTGACAGGTATTTCTACTCGTTCGAGGGAAGACGATGGAGAAAACAGCCTGAACTGATTCTTTCCGACCGTGAAAAAGAGATTCTCCAACTCTCCGTCAAAGGACTGTCGAACACGGAAATTGGAGAAACTCTCTTTATTGATGCCAATACCGTCAAGTTTCACAAGAAGAAACTATTTGAGAAACTACACGCAGAAAACATCACTGAGGCCGTGGGTATCGCAGCCAATCTGAGACTGATTTAGGAAGACGATATAGAACTTCGGTAAAGTAGCTACAGGTGGATGTGAGATGGCGTATTCCTCAATTTTTTTTCGTCCAAGTTCGATTATTTTCTCATCGTCACATCTGTTCATCTTTTCTTTGTCAATATAAGCAATATGCCAAAATGCCAGATAACCGACAACATATCTTTCAATGGTAACTTCTATCGGTTCGTTGGAACGCTTCATGGATTGAAGGCAGTTGTGGACATCCTTATCGATGATGCCCACAACTGCCCATGAGAGATTTATATAAGATATTGATGCTGTCATAATTTACATACGGTTTTTCTGGCTGTCTCCAGCTCCTGTTCCTTTATACTTGCTCTTGGCTGTATTGAATTTGTATCGTACCGTCATACCGAAACTGCGGCGTGATTCCGGCTGAAGTATTGTAATTCGATTACCGCTGTACATCAGTATGTCTGAGGATGAAGTATTGAAGATGTCGTTGGCTTGCAGTTGAACAGCCAGTTTTCCGTTCAAAAATCCTTTATATAAAGAAATGTTGACCGAACTACCGGGTTCAATTATACGGTAGCTGCTGTCTTCTCCTCGTGTGGAAGTCTCCAAATCTATATTCAACTGAAAATCCTTAGGTAAACTGAATGTATTGTTCCATTGGAAAAATCCGATAGGATTATTAAGGTTTCTGGGACCGTCCGGTGTATCCATCACAAACCATTGCTGGCTGTACATGGCTGTGAACTGCGGTGACCATATACCTATTGTCGGCGATGCTGACAAGGTGGCATTCAGCTTGTCCACCTTAGGAACATT
>NZ_JANRHN010000022.1:0-63221 GCF_024733745.1 Bacteroides sp. ET225
CGAGATATCCGGAAAAAGACGGTGTGGGAAGCCGTTGGAGCATAAAGTTTAAATTATCAGAAAATATCGCATTTGTGTTGTTGGTTATGTGAACATTTCCGACATTTGGCGGTTTAGAAACTAAAAATCAGATTATATGAAGAACGTAATTCTTAGTTTGCTTGTTTTATTTTTCAGCTTGTCGGTCCGGGCCGGGGAGAAGTTTACCGTCCTGCAATGGAATATTTGGCAGGAAGGTACGGTGGTGCCCGGAGGTTATGATGCCATAGTCAACGAAATCGTGCGCCTGAAGCCGGATTTCGTTACGTTCAGCGAGGTCAGAAACTATCATTCCACCCGTTTCTGTGACCGGATTGTCGCTTCGCTTAAGGAAAGAGGCGAAACTTACCATTCGTTCTATTCCGACGACACCGGACTGCTCAGCAGGTATCCCATTGCCGATTCCACGGTGGTTTATCCGCTGCATGATGACCATGGGACTGTCCACCGGATGCTGACAGAGATTTACGGGCGGAAAATAGCCGTGTATACGGCGCATCTTGATTATCTGAGCGACGCTTATTATAATGTGAGAGGTTATGATGGTTCCACGTGGAAAAAGATACCGAAGCCGGAAAGCATCGCCGAGGTTCTGGCTGTGAATGATGCTTCTTTCCGTGACGATGCGATCAAATGCTTCATCAAGGCAGCGCGGAAGGATGTGGAAAATGGTGTGATGGTAGTTTTGGGAGGCGATTTCAACGAGCCGTCACATCTCGACTGGATCAGGGAAACGAAGGATCTGTATGACCACAACGGCATGATTATCCCGTGGACCGTTCCTCTGCTTCTTGACAATGCCGGATTCGTGGATGCTTACCGTACGGTGTATCCGGATGTGCTCAGCTATCCCGGATTCACTTTCCCGGCCGACAATCCCCTGATAAAAGTGAACAGGCTCACATGGGCTCCCGAATCGGACGAGCGCGACCGGATAGATTATGTGTTCTTTTATCCCGACCGGAGGCTGAAGCTGAAGGATGCGGTGCTGTTCGGCCCGAAAGGGAGCATCCGGAAGTCGGAGCGGATTGTCGAAACCTCGAAAGACCGGTTTGTAGAGCCTCTTGGCGTATGGCCTACCGACCATAAGGGAGTGCTGGTTACGTTTGAACTGGTTGAATGATTGCGGAAAGTATGGTGAAGCTCTTGAACTTTACGTGCCGGTTCTGCCTTCTGGCGGCAATCGTTCTTTTGGTTGCATGCCGGGAAAACGAAACGGATGAAGAACCGTTTTGCGAGAGGACGTTATTCATGTATCTCCCGTGGTCTACGAACCTGACTCCGTATTTCTATACAAACATATCCGATATGGAGAAGGCTGTCCGTGAGAAGGGACTGGACAATGAGCGGGTTGTTGTCTTTCTGTCCACAACCTCTTCCGAGGCTTCCATGTTCGAAATCGTTTATGAGAACGGTGAAACCCGGAGAAACACGTTGAAAACATACGATTCTCCGGCATTCACTACCGTCGGAGGGCTTGCCGCCATTTTGAACGACGTGAAAAGCTTTGCTCCGGCACGCAGCTATGCCATGACAATCGGATGCCACGGCATGGGCTGGCTTCCTGTGCATGGGAGCCGGAAGAGCCGGAGCGCCGAAAGCTTCAAGCCTCACTGGGAGTACGACAACGCTTGGGCGACACGTTATTTCGGGGGAGCAAGCAGTGCCTATCAGACCGATATAAGTACGCTGGCGGAGAGCCTGGAGCGGGCCGGCATGCCGATGGAGTTTATCCTTTTTGATGATTGCTATATGTCTTCCATTGAAGTGGCATACACATTGCGTCATGTGGCAGATTATCTGATCGCTTGCCCCACGGAGATTATGGCGTTCGGCATGCCGTATGCGGAAATCGGAAAGTATCTGTTGGGCGAGCCGGATTATGAGGCCGTCTGCCGCGAGTTCAAGAAGTTCTATGCCGCTTATCGTTATCCGTATGCCACGTTCGGAATAACCTGTTGCTCTGAGCTGGAAACACTGGCTTCTCTGATGAAAGAGATAAACGGACTGTTTGTGTTCGATGAAACGGAGCGCGCGAAATTGCAACCGATGGACGGATATGACCCGGCTATTTTTTACGATTACGGTGACTATGTATCGCACCTTTGCAGCGATTCGGTCTTGCTGGAGCAGTTCAACGAGCAGCTTGGCCGTGCGGTTCCTTATAAGGCCCATACGGAAAAGTATTATTCTGCCGCCGGAGGAGTAAAGTCTGTCTGGACCTTCTCAGGCATTACGACTTCTGCTCCCAGTATAAGTCCGCAAGCCGCAGACTGGGTGGATACAGATTGGTATCGGGCAACGCATTAGTCAGCTATGAACCGGCTTATGGTTTGTCCTTACTGTAAGGTTTGATATAGGTAAGTGTGCAAGATTAAATGATATATATTATATTAGAAACACAGATTAAAAGCAGATAATTGGCACAATCATCTGCGAGAATCCGCGTAAATTTGCGTTTCTGAACAGAAAGATATACCGTTTCGGAGCATTCGGCGGCATAGGTTCCGTTGTGCTCCGTTGCGGTTGTCTGTTATTGCTGGCTTTTCCCGTAGGTTTCTTCAATATGGTCGAGGATACGGTTCAGTTCCTCCAGCGTTTCGGCGCGCAGCATGGCAATGCGTGTTTCGCGGAAGTTGGGGATTCCCTTGAACAAGGGCGATGCGGCAAGATGACGGCGCACGTGCAGGATGCCGCGCCGTTCGTCGAGCAAGTTCACGCTGTCCTGTACTTCGCGGCGCAGCACATTCATCTTCCAGCCGAACGAAAGGGGAGGAAGCTCTTCGCCTGTTTCCAGATAATGTTTCACTTCCTTGAAGATCCACGGACGGCCGAAGCTGGCGCGCCCGATCATGATGGCGTCTACTCCATAAAGATCGAAGCACTCTTTGGCACGCTGGGGGCTCGTGATGTCACCGTTTCCGATAATGGGGATATGCATTCGCGGGTTCTTCTTTACTTCACCGATTAATGTCCAGTCAGCTTCACCCGTATACATTTGTGCCCGTGTGCGTCCGTGAATAGTTAGTGCCTCAATGCCGCAGTCCTGCAACTGTTCAGCAAGGTCGGCAATGATCTTATGGTCAGCATCCCATCCCAAACGGGTTTTTACCGTGACCGGAATTTTTACGGCATTTACTACAGCCCGTGTGATTTCCAACATCTTGGGAACATTCTGAAGCATTCCGGCTCCCGCTCCCTTTCCTGCCACTTTCTTTACGGGGCATCCGAAATTCAGGTCGAGAATATCCGGCTGCGCTTCTTCAACGATGCGTGCAGCCTCTACCATTGTATCCGTATCTTTCCCGTAAATCTGTATGGCAACCGGACGTTCCTTTTCGCTGATGTTCAGCTTCACCACTGTTTTCCCGATTGAGCGTATGAGCGCATCGCTTGATACGAACTCCGTATATACCATATCTGCTCCGAACTCTTTGCAGAGCAGGCGGAAAGCCGGGTCGGTTACGTCTTCCATGGGGGCCAGAAATACAGGCTTATCTCCTAATTCGATGTTTCTTATTTTCATTCCGTTGATATTGGACTGCAAAGGTAGCGAAATTTTATTATATCCCGAAAAATGCCTACCTTTGCGCTTCAATCAATTGAAAAAGAAATGAGTTATTCTATCAAAGATTTTGAGATAATGGCTCCGGTAGGTTCGCGCGAATCGCTGGCGGCAGCCCTTCATGCCGGCGCTGACTCCATTTATTTCGGAATTGAAAGCCTGAACATGCGGGCGCGTTCGGCCAACACCTTTACGATTGACGATCTGCGCGAAATTGCGAAAGTTTGCGATGAACATGGAGTGAAGAGTTACCTGACCATCAATACCATCATCTATGATGAGGACCTTGAGCTGATGCGTAAGATTGTGGATGCAGCGAAAGAGGCCGGCATCAGTGCGGTCATTGCGGCTGATGTGGCGGTTATGGACTACTGTAATCGGGTGGGACAGGAGGTGCATCTTTCTACCCAGCTGAATATCAGCAATGTGGAAGCCTTGAAATTCTATTCCCGTTTTGCAGATGTGGTGGTGCTGGCGCGCGAGCTGAATCTGAAGCAGGTGCGCAAGATATACGATGCCATTCAGGAAGAGCAGATCAAAGGTCCGATGGGTGAGCTGGTCCGCATAGAGATGTTCTGTCACGGAGCTTTGTGCATGGCGGTGTCGGGCAAGTGCTATCTGAGCCTGAATGAACTGAACGCTTCTGCCAACCGGGGGGCATGTATGCAGGTGTGCCGCCGTTCCTATATCGTGAAGGACAAGGAAAGTGACATTGAACTGGAGGTGGACAACAAATACATCATGTCGCCCAAAGACCTGAAAACAATTCATTTCATGGACGAAATGATTGAAGCGGGAGTGCGTGTGTTCAAGATAGAAGGACGTGCCCGCGGTCCCGAATACGTGAAGACTGTGGTAGAATGCTACAAAGAAGCCATACAGTCGTATATTGACGGGACATTTACGGAAGAGAAGGTGGCAGACTGGGATGAGCGCCTGAAGACTGTATTCAACCGTGGATTCTGGAACGGCTATTATTTGGGCCAGCGTTTGGGAGAATGGAGCAGGAACTACGGCTCGGAAGCAACAGAGAAGAAGGTGTATGCAGGCAAAGGCATCAAGTATTTTTCCAATATCGGAGTGGCTGAGTTTTTGATAGAAGCAGCCGAGCTTAATGTCGGCGACAAGCTGCTGATTACCGGCCCTACAACCGGAGCTATGTATGTTACGCTTGATGAGGCCCGTGTGGATCTGAAGCCGGTGGATGTTGTGAAGAAAGGCGTGCATGTATCCTTTAAAGTTCCTGATCGCATACGTCCCAGCGACAAGCTCTACAAGATTGTTCCTTCAGAGAAACTGAAAAAGAACATGCAATAATAAGTGGAATAAAGACAAAGGCTGTTTCAGAATGCAGTGAAACAGCCTTTGTCTTTTATACGACCATCATATTATTGTTTTTCTAAGTTCTTGATAAACAAATTTAATGTGACATAATCGGTCGGAATCAAAGAAGAAGCGTCTTGGGCAAAATCTTCGCATGCGTTCTTAAGCGTTTCAAATTCTTCCTTCTCCTTAGTTCTTACGTATACGAAGAAGATGTTCGCTTCTTTCTCTTTCAGGTCAGCAAATATGATGTTGCTGTACCTTTCATTGTACATTTGGACCAGTGCATCAAGTCTTGCCCAAAATTGAGTGATGTAAGCGTCCTGGACGCTTGCTGATAAAAATAAAGTTTTCTCCATATTCAGGTCCTTTTCTACAAAGAAAGCATAAAATGGGATAAAAACTCTATTTTTTAAAGATTTGTAATGCTTTTAGTATTGTTTAGTTGTTTGTTGGCTCCAGCAGGTTGGTCATTTGGCTGACGATATGTATCTTCCATTGCTCGAGCAGTGTATCGAACGTTTCTTTCTCTTTGTTGATGAAAATCTTGCCGCACAGGTCGCGTGTGAGAAAAGGAACGGTGAGCAGGCTGTAGAAGTTCATGAATACAATCCGCAGAGGTACGGAGCGCAGCCTGCCCTCTGCCATTTCATCTTGCAGTTCATCCGTGATTTGGGTCATGTATTGTTTTACTCCCAGTTGTTCGATGGCAGCGATCAGGTGAGATACGTCCCTATTGATTTCTTTCAGCATGAACAGTGGCAGGTAGGGATTTTCTTTGAACACTCTGTAGTAGGCGTCTACAATTTCCCTTATTCTTTGTGAAATCGGCTTTTCCTTGTTCTGTATGATGTCTTTTATTTGGGGGATAAAAGATAAGACGATGTTTCCGAATACGGCCTGAAACATTCTGTCCTTGGTTCTGAAATAATAGTGTATTCCCGGCCGGTTCATGCCTACTTTTGCGGCGATTTCACTCATGCTGGTATCTGTGAATCCTTTTTCTATGAATATTTCTCTGGCTGTGTCGATGATTTTCTGCTCCAGATTGTCGTTGTTGTCAGTATTCATGGTCCGTTCGTTATTTTAAGTTGTCTATGAAAAGCAGCATACGGTTCGTTACGTTTACGTCGCTTACACCGCTGTCGAAGTCTAAAGATAGTAAATTAATGTCAGGGTAGAAATGCTTGATGCGTTTTTCTATACCTTTTGACACGATATGGTTGGCAATGCAGCCGAAAGGTTGCAGGCTGATAACATTCTGTATCCCTTGTTTTGCATACGACATGATTTCGGCCGGGAGAAGCCATCCTTCACCGAACTGTGCGTTGAGTGAAACGATTTTCCGTGCTTCTTCAGCTTCGTCGAATATATCCTTGAAAGGGATGTAATAGCGGAATTTGCCGGCAATTCCGTTCACTTTCTTGATTTCTCTTTTGACGAGCGAGTATCCCAGTTTGTAGATGAAGGCAGGCATTTCCTTTTTGTCGATGTGGGAAGCAATCCTTACGTTGACATTCACGAAACTTTGGGTGAAAAAATCGGTCATGATCGGCGGAACAACCTCTGCGCCTCGCTCTGTCAGCCATCCGATGATGTTCTTTTGGGCGAAAGGATTGAACTTCAGGAAGATTTCGCCCACGATGCCTACTTTGCGGCAATTAACCTTGCGGCAAATGCCGTTGAATTTTCCGGCAGCTTCTGCAAGCAGGGCAAACAGTTTGTCGGAGTGTCCTTCGGCAATCATTTGTCTGGCTGTTTTCAGGTAATAATCTTTTAAATCTGCGGCCAGTCCGGGCTCTTTCTCACGTGCTGCGGATGCATAATAGAATTTGGAGATACAGTCGCTGTATAGAATGCTCCGCAAGGCTATGGGAAGTATTTTCAGCCAGTTTATCTTCAGATTCGGCTGGCCGTCGTTGATGGAATTGCCGAATGTCAGCGAAACGACAGGCGTCTGTGCATATCCGGCATCCGCCAGCGCTTTCTTGATAAGCGGGATATAGTTGCTTGCCCTGCATTGCCCTCCTGTTTGGGTCAATGCAACGATTGTGTTTCCCGGGTCATACCGGTTCTCCTTGAAAGCTCGCACGACATCACCGACAATCAATGTGGCAGGATAGCAAACTTCGTTGTTGGCGTATTTCAGTCCCCAGTCGCACGATGCTTGATTGCTGAGCGGAAGATTTTCCACATCATAGCCGGCACAGCGCATGATGGCAGGAATGAGCGGAGATAGGAAAGGAGTGAAATAGGGGACGATAATTTTTCGTTGCAGCCAATTGTTTTCCTCAGGAGCCGTTGCCGGCATGGTCTGTGCGGTGGCTTTATGCAGCCTGTCGGCTTTGATGGCGGCGTTCAGGCTTTCCACCAGCGAACGAATCCTCAGCTTCATGGATCCTACATTGTTGATGTCATCCAGCTTCAGCAAGGTAAGCGCTTTTCCGTGGCGGATCAGCAGATCGCGCACCTCATCGCTGAGGAAAGCGTCCGGGCCGCATCCGAAAGAAGTCATTTCTACAAACTGAATCCGGCTGTTCTGCATGCTGCACCATTTGGCAGCTTTTAAAATTCTGTTCGGGTATGCCCATTGCGACAGAAAGTGTATGCTTTTGTCGTTTATATCGATGTCTGTGTCACGTATGATGTCTTCTGTAATGACATCTATCCCCATGTCTGAGATTATTTGGGCTACTTTGTGCTGGATCAGCGGATCCGTGTGGTAAGGCCTTCCGGCCAGAAGAATAACGAGCCTTTCCTCCTGTTCTGCCTGTCGCAGGGCTTCCCGGCAGCGTTCTGCCAGCGTTTTACCGAACAGTTCTTGTTCGTTTTTAGCTTTGGCGAATGCTTGTCTGATGGTTTTGTCATCCATGTTCAAGCCAAGGCTTTTCAAGTAGATGCTGCATTGTTTCAGCAGCAATTCATCGTGCTTGAATGTGACGGCAGGTGTATCTATCGGGATATCGGATGCCTGTACGCTTTTTATGACATCAGAATATCCGGTAACAATCGGGCAATTATAGCTGTTCTGTCCCTTGTCGTTCCGTTCGAAAACGACATAAGGCATGAAGATACGGTCTACTTTCTTTTCTATGAGGTCTTGAATATGACTGTGAACCAGTTTTGCCGGGAAACAGATATTGTCGGACATGACCAGTCTAGCGTTGTGTTCATAATGTCTGAAGTTGGAGGGGGCGGAAAGTACGACCTGAATGCCGCATGCGGTGAACAATGTATGCCAGAATGGGAAGTCCTCGTACATATTCAGGCATCTGGGTATACCGATCGTCAGTTTGCAAGCTCCTGCTTTTGTATTGCAGCGGCTGAACAGCAGTTCATTTTTTTCCTGATACAGATTTGCACCCGGTTTTTTCCGGATATTTTCGTTTGTGAATACCTTTTCGCACCGGTTGCCCGAATAATAGTTTGTTCCGTTGTCAAAATGATAGCGGACCACCGGACATTGGTTGCTGCATCCTTTGCAGTGAAGCAGGCGGGAGGTATAGTGAGCTTTGGAGATGAGGTTGTCCAGTTCTGTTTCAGCACCTTGGCAGGTGATGGCATGAAGGGCGCATCCGAAAGCTCCCATGAGTTCCGGAATGTTGCATCGGGTAACTTCTGTATCTGTCAGAACTTCCAAAGCGCGCACCACTGCATCGTTTCTCATCGTACCTCCTTGAACCACAATATGCTTTCCAAGTGCAGAGGTGTCTTTCAGTTTCAGCACCTTATAAAGACAGTTCTTGATGACAGAGTATGCCAGTCCTGCTGCAATGTCTTCGATGGCTGCCCCTTCGCGCAGTGCCTGCTTCACTTTTGAGTTCATGAAAACAGTGCATCTTGTTCCCAAGTCATAAGGCGACAGCGAATGACAGGCGGCTGTTGAGAATTCATGAGCGGTAAAGCCCAAAGTTCTGGCGAATGTTTCGATAAAAGAACCGCATCCCGAAGAGCAGGCCTCATTGATTTCAATCCGGTCGATGGTGCCCTGACTGATGAAGATGGCTTTCATGTCCTGTCCGCCGATGTCAAGGATAAACGAAACGTCCTTGTTGAGGTAGTGTGCGGCCTTGTAGTGTGCCATTGTTTCTACAATGCCCGCATCCAACTGGAAAGCCGCTTTTATCAGATCTTCCCCATATCCGGTGGCGCAGCTTCCTTTTATTTGCAGTTCTGCATTTGCTTGCGCACATTTTTCTTTCAGCAGATTCAGTCCCTTTTCCACTGCTTCAATCGGATTTCCTCCGTTGGGGGCGTAGTAAGAGTACAGGATTCTGGCACATTCGTCAGTCACAACGATTTTGGTGGTGGTTGAACCGGAATCGATGCCGATAAAGGCATTTTGTCTGCCAGGCTTCAGTTCGCTTGCCTCCACTTTGCAGGCAGACATCCTCACTTGCCATTCTTCGTATTCCTCTTCTGTGCTGAAAATGGGTTTCAGATGGGACTGCGGAGATTTGTTTCCGGTTTTTTCTTCCAGCCTGCTTATGAGGGAAGAAAGTCGGTATGATATATCATTGTCAGAATCAGACAAAGCTGTTCCTAAGGCCGGCAGTATAGCCCCGTTTTCAGGAACGATAATATCCTGTTCCCTGACAGACAGGTAGTTGATGAACGCTTTTCTGAGTGCAGGGATAAATGAAAGCGGTCCGCCGCAGAACAGAACCGGAGAAGCGATGTCGCATCCGTGAGCCAATGTGACAACGGTTTGTACGGCTACGGCATGGAAGATAGATGCCGCTATATCTTCTTTTCTTACGTTTTTGGCAATCAGATTCTGTATGTCTGTCTTGCAGAAAACTCCACAGCGTGAAGCGATTGGATAGATTTGAGTAGACTGCAGCGCAAGCTCGTTCAGTTCTTGTACGTTCACTCCGAGGATGACAGCCATCTGGTCGATGAATGCGCCTGTTCCTCCGGCACAGTTTCCATTCATCCGCAGTTCGGATGCTTTGCCGTTCCTGAAAAATACAATTTTGGCATCTTCTCCTCCAATGTCAATCATAGATGCTGTTTGGGGATAGTTCCTTTGAATAGCCTTGGCGGCTGCGACAACTTCCTGGACAAAGGGGAAAGCATATCTTTCGGCAAATCCCATGCCTACAGAACCGGTTACTTTTACATTTGCCTCAATGTCGCCTAAGGTGCGGAGCGCAAGCTTGAGCATATGCGTGACAGTTGCGTTTGCTTGTGCATTGTGACGTTCGTATCTGGAGAAAAGCAATTTCCCTTTTTCATCAAGCACAATAACCTTTGCGGTTGTTGAACCAATATCTATACCTATCCGAATCATATCAGTTTCTCATGTTTTACACTATTGTCAAACGCAAATGTATGCAATTGGAAGCGAATGCAAACGTCGTAAGCCATGAAAATATGAATATTTAACAGTTCAAATATAATGTGCTGGAAACATGTGCTTTGCCGTAATGCGGCGAATGTGACAAGGGTATTTTCAGCAGATGAGATTTGCTGGTAAGGTTTATTTGTCGTTTCTTTGCCTCGTATTTATTAACTATATTTATTCACAATGAAAAAAGAAAACTTTAAGAGAGGCAGCAGTGCAGTCCGTTTCAAACGTTTCTCTCGCCGTCCCTATGCTGTTTTCATGAGCCTGAAAGTGGAGGTGACAATCGGTGTATTGTCGGCTGCAATGCTGACATTCGCAAATGTCGATTCTGTTTCAGCGCAGACAGAAAATCATGCAAAGGAGAAATTGTACGAGTTGGGAGAAGTGGAGGTGACCGGCACGCGCGTTCCGATGACCGTCAGTCAGGCGGCACGGATGGTAACTGTGCTCGACCGTGACGACATTGCTGCGGTTCCTGCGCAAAGTGTGAACGATTTGCTGAAGTATGCCGTTGGGATTGATGTCCGCCAGCGGGGTGACATGGGAGTACAAACGGACATCAGTATCAGAGGGGGGACGTTCGACCAAATCACAATTCTTCTGAACGGAATCAATATCTGTGACCCCCAGACTGGCCATAATGCGGCCGATTTTCCAGTTGACATCAGTGAAATAGAACGAATTGAAGTGCTTGAAGGGCCTGCAGGACGTGTGTATGGCACATCGTCACTGGTCGGAGCGATCAATATTGTGACCCGTCCCGATTTGCAGAGCGGAATGGAGCTGCGGGCGGAAGGCGGTTCGTATGGCTTTTTCGAAGGAGGAGGCCATATAAATCTGACGAAAGGAGCATTCAGCAACCAGTTCTCCGGAGGTTTCAGCCGGAGTGACGGATTCAGCCGGAATGCGGCAGGGCGTTTGAACAGCGACTTCAAACAGGCGAAAGCCTTTTATCAGGGCGGATATGCCCATGAGAAAGCGGAGGTAAGATGGCATGCCGGATTTACCCAAAAAGACTATGGGGCAAACACTTTCTACAGTGCGAAGTATGACGATCAGTTTGAGCATACACGCAAATACTATACAGCCGTCCAGGCGGAAACCAAGGGCGATGTCTATCGTTTCAAGCCCTCGGTTTACTGGAACCGTTCGGAAGACCGTTTTGAACTGGTGCGCAACCGCCCCGAAACGGTGCCTTTCAATTATCATCGGACGGATGTCTACGGACTGAATCTGAACAATACATTGGAAACAGCGTTGGGAAAGACCGCTTTCGGCGCGGAGTTTCGTAACGAAGGCGTGGTCAGTACCACTTTGGGAGAGCCTTTGCACTTTCCTGAACCGGCTCCCGGCGGAGGAGAATATACGGCAGGGCTGAACCGCACAAACCTGAGTTTCCATCTGGAGCATAATATCCTGCTGAGAGGGTTTACGCTTTCGGCTGGCGTTATAGCCGTGAAAAATACAGGAAATGAAATGAATTTCCGGTTTTATCCGGGGGTGGACGCGAGCTGGCAGTTTGCACGCGACTGGAAGCTGTATGCCTCGTTCAACACATCCTTGAGAATGCCTACCTTTACCGAACTTTATTATTCGGTGAACGGATACAAGGCCGACAGGTACCTGAAGCCCGAGGAGATGAAAGCTTATGAGATAGGCGTGAAATATCTGACTCCGGGAATCCGGGGAACTGTCAGTCTTTTTCATTACCGGGGCACGAATCTGATTGACTGGATAAAAGATTTGTCGGAAGGAGCCGATGCTCCCTGGCAGTCTGTCAACCATGCAAAAGTAAATACCACCGGAGTGGAAACTTCGCTGGATGTGAGTTTCGACGAAATGCTGCACAGGACTTTTTTCATCAGAAACCTGACTGTATCATACGCTTACATTGACCAGGATAAGAAGTCGGAGCCGGATGTCCAGTCAAGATATGCGCTGGAGTATCTTCGCCACAAAGTTGTGGCACAGGCGAATCTGCGTGTCTGGCGGAATCTGAACCTCAACGTATCTTACCGTTGGCAGGACCGTATGGGAAATTATGAGCAGAACGGAGAAATGGTGGCTTATGAGCCTTATTCACTGCTCGATGCGCGCCTGTCGTGGGATACATCTTCTTATCGGGTGTATGCTGAAGCCAACAATCTGCTGAACAGAACCTATTATGACTACGGCAATATCCCTCAGCCTGGCATCTGGGTACGTGCCGGTGCCGTGTGGCGGCTGAAGTGGTAGTTCTGTGCCGAACGCAGAGGCCCGTAACGTTGTGCCTTTGCGTTCGGAATGATGCGCTGGACTTTTTTATGGGAAGGCGGCTTCGATGATGCCGCCTCCTAAAACAATGTCCTTGCGATAGAATGCGGCGGCCTGTCCCGATGCCACAGACGCAAGCGGCTCGTGAAGCTCCACGCGGAGCTGGTTGTCTTCCGTGAGATGTACAGTACAGCGGTTGGCTTGTTTTCTGTATCTGATTTTTATGATGACATCATCTTTTTCGAGCAGGGCGGCCGGATTGGTGATATTCCAGTCCTTCAGGCATATTTCATTCTTTTCCAGATCCTGCAAGCTGCCGCTAAGCACGACTTTGTTTTCTCTCGGGAAGATGTCTTTTACGAACAACGCCTTGTTCAGATTTATACCCAATCCCCTTCTTTGTCCAACAGTATAGAACGGGTATCCCTCGTGTGTGCCGATAATTTTTCCGTCCGTATCGTAAAAATGCCCCGGCGCAATGCTGCCGTGTGGAGCATGTTCCTTTAAGAAAGTCCGGTAGTCCATAGGGCAGAAGCATACGCCCAGGCTGTCTTTCTTCTTCGCTGCTTTCAGAAATCCCCTTTCTGCTGCAATCTCACGTACCCGCGTTTTCGTCAGTTCCCCTAAAGGCAGCAGCATGCGCTCCAGAATATCCTGTGGAAGCCCCCATAAGAAGAACGACTGGTCTTTGTCCCGGTCAGCTCCGCAGGAGATATGCCAATGTTTTCCGATAAAGTTTTTCTTTACGTAGTGTCCGGTGGCCAGATAGAAAATGTTGAGCTTGTCAGCCATATCTCTCAGCAGCGGCCATTTCAGAAAGTTGTTGCAGAGCGTGCAGGGAACGGGCGTACGTCCTGCCATGTATTCGGAGATAAAATAGCGAATGATTTTTTCTTTGAAAGCTTTACGTGCATCATATACGATATGGGGAATATGCAGGCGTTTGCACAAATCCTGTGCGTCGTCCAGATATTCCGTGTCATCATTTTTCTCGTAGAATCGGAAAGTGATGCCGGTCACTTCATAGCCTGCGTCCTGAAGCAGGAGGGCGGCGACAGAACTGTCCGTTCCTCCGCTCATCCCAAGCAAAACTTTGTTGTTTGTATCCATAATCATGTGCAAAGTTAATAAATTCGGTCAGAATGGCAATTTCCTTGCCCTCGCCTGCGTAAGGTGGCTGCTTGGCTGGCGGAGAGAAAACAGGCAGGTTCCGGAAACATCTGCATCTCCAGCCTAGAGATATAAATCTCCAGTCTAAGGATGTGTATCTCCAGCCTGAAGATATATATTTTCAGCCTGGAGATATGGATCTCATCATAAAAACAGAAATTTATAAGCTGCAATGTTTCTTTTTCATATCTTCAAAATTATATATCTTTAGAGCCTGATATATTACTTGATCGGAAAATTCAAACGGCAGGCTTTTAATGCCGAAAATGAAAAACATGAAATTAAAAGACATCATAAAAACGTTGGTTTTGGCAGGAAGCGTGCTGCTGCTCACTCCTGCAGCGGCGGATATTCCCGCGTCATCAGAAGCAAAACATCCGGACAGTTCAGAAGATGTATCAAGCATCCGGCAAAAAGAACTGGACATGCTTCGGGAAAAATACAGACTGGCTTACCCGAAAGCCAGTGAAAAAGAAATTGAAACGGCCAGGATTCAATTGCAATTACATCAATTAAAGCGCGTAAATGAATCTGAGGTCACAGGAAAAAACCTGCTGAAAAATGGGACAGTATCCCAGCAGGAAGCCCGGAAGCTTGGCAGCATGGCGCGTGCCTTGGCCGCAGCCGCCGTACAGGAAAAACAGTGCGTCCAACAGCTCAACCTTTTTCTCGACTACCTCTTTACCCAAAATGTGATAGAGAGCATTCCTGCATTCCGATACAGCAACTACAGTGACGTGCGCAATGTGCCTGCCGATTTTTTAAGTGCTCTGCCCGTATGCGACAGACAAAGGAAGATGAGGCTGATAGCAGCCGTGAAGCATCTGGTGGAAGCTGAAAAGATGTATTTAAGCGCAGAGAAAATCCGTGAACAAGTCAATTCGGACTATATTTATAATGTTACTCCTCACCTGTTTGTCTGCGCCCTGCACAACCCGGACAACAAGCTTGCAGTAAGGGATCTGTCGGCCTTTTCGCATTTCCTCTCTGCTTGCACGCAATATAGTCCCAGCGGACAGGATGTACTGAAGCTCGATGGCACAGGGTTTCATCACAACAGCCATTATAACGGATACATGTATGCTTACAAAACATGGGTGGAATACATGGGAAAACTGAAAGGCACTTCTTTCCGCATAAAAAAGGACGCTTATCAAAGGATGTGCAAAGCCATCGTCAGCCTTTATCTGATGGCCGTGCGCTCCGACTCCGACAAGAACCGCATCTTCGGAAACAGCATGGCGGGAAGACATCCGTTTTATGGAACGGAAGTGGCTTTCTCGCAAGACCTGTTTGAAACGCTGATCGAAGTGGGAGGAGATATAGACGGTGTGCCATACGATCCGGAACTGGCTTCATGGTATAATTATTTCTACAAGACAAAAAAATATGCGGATGCTCCCGAAGTGAATGCCGACGGCTATTACCAGTTCAATTTCAGCCCGGCGGGCGTATACAGAAAAGATAATTGGGTAGCCGTCATGAGATGCCCCACCACTGTATTCTGGGGCGGAGAAATCTACAGCAGGCAAAACCGCTTCGGAAGGTATCAAAGTCATGGAACACTGGAGGTGCTCTATGAAGGAGGGCTTGTGCCGAGCGGCTATCCGGCGGACAAAAAAAAGAAAGACGGAGGATGGGACTGGAACATGATGCCGGGAAGCACAACGGTACACTATACGGACTGGAAGGATATGATGCCGGGAGGGAATGATACGGACCGGTTTGACCAAAAGTCGTCTACAACCAACTTTTCCGGAGCATTGGCCTGGAAAGACTGCGGACTATTTGCCGCTGCTTTCGATCAGGACGACCGCTGGGGAAATCCGCGCTTCAGAGCTACAAACCTGAAATTCTGTAAGTCTACATTCGCCATAGACGGTATGTTGTTCAGCCTGGGCACCGGCATAGAAGCCCAAGGGGAATATCCGGATGACTACATCACAGCCACCAATCTTTTCCAGGCGGTCACTTCCAAAGGATACAGAACGCTGACAGTAAACGGAAAAGATTTCCCACAAGGGCATGAAACGGCGATCGGTCCCGAAGAATGCGTGTGGATGGTGACTCCTGTCACAACCGGCTATTATATTCCCCGGAATCACGACAAGCTGGTCATAAAGTATATCGAACAGGAAACGCCTTCGGTGAACGGCATAGCGGCAGAGTCTGGCAAGGAAACGGTGGCCAAAGCGTATCTGGAACATGGAGTCAAGCCGGAGGAGGCCGATTATCAGTTTATGGTAGTTCCGGCAGCAACTCCCGAAAGGATGAAAGACATTGCAGACAAGCAAGAGCAGGGGCAGCTTTTTAAGGTGATGGCAGAACGCGACTCCCTGCATGTGATAAAGCATTGCCCCACATCAACGATTGCCTATGCGTTTTTCGCCCCGGCATCGGGACTTTCTTATGGAACGGTATGCGCCTCCGGAACAGAACTGCTGGTTATGGAACGGAAGGATAAAAACGGAAACGGACTGGAACTGGCTTTATGTAATCCGAACCTTCGCCCCGAAATGCTGCGCAAGAATTATTGGGAGTCCAGACCCACACCGATGGCAATAGAGCTGAAAGGGAAATGGAAACTGAAACCGGACAAAAAAGTATCGGGACTGACTATCGGACAGAACGAACGGGGCAATACCATATTAAAGGCAAAACTGGCAGAAGGGAATCCCATCTATGTTTCATTAATAAAACTTTGATTGAAGTATGAATTTGATAAAATGGTTAAGCATACTGTTGCTGTGCAATATGCTTTGCAGCTGTGGAAAGACGCAGCAGCCGGCTAATCCGGATATGGAATGGTGGCGGGAAGCGCGTTTCGGCATGTTTGTCCACTGGGGGCTTTATTCGGTAGCCGCCGGCGAATGGAAAGGAAAGCAAATCGACGGAATAGGAGAATGGATACAGAACTTCGCCAAGATACCTAACTCCGAATACGAAAAGCTGGCTTCCGGCTTCACCATGGCAAACTACAGGCCGGAAGAATGGGTCAAACTGGCCAAGAATGCAGGGGCGCGCTACATCATTTTCACGACCAAACACCACGAGGGCTTTTGCCTGTATCCAAGCAGCGTGTCTGACTTTGATGTCGAAAGAACACCATACAAGGGAGATCCGTTGAAGGAGCTGGTGGAGGCTTGCCGAAAACATGGAATCAAGGTCGGACTTTATTATTCACACCGGCAAGACTGGCATGAAGAAGAAGCGGCCGTAATGGATAAAGAGTATGACGGACATTACGGCAAACCGAAATCCGAAGTAAGGCCTGACGCAGACAAGTATATCAATGAAAAGGCATTGCCGCAGATAAAGGAACTGCTCACCCGTTACGGGAAAATAGACCTGTTATGGTATGATACCCCGATGGATCTGACAGAAGAGCAGAGCCGGGCTTTTGTAAATGCTGTAAGAGAGCTTCAGCCCGAATGCATCGTCAACGGACGGGTTGGATATGATTTGGGCGACTATGGAATGCTGGGTGACAATGAAATGCCTTGCGCAAAGGTGAGCCAGGATCTAGAAATGGTAGCTACAATGAACCGGACATGGGGATACAAGAAAAATGACCACGACTGGAAAAAGCCAAAAGACATTCTTTGCTCACTGATAGAATGTGCAAGCCGGGGAGTCAACTACGTAGTCAATGTCGGACCGAAAGCTGACGGAACGATCCCTCAGCCCAGTGTGGATATCATGAACTTCATAGGCGAATGGATGAAAACCAATGCCGAATCCATCTATAGCACTACCGCCAATCCATTCAACGACAATTTCCCGTGGGGCTTTGTAACACGCAAAAACAATATCCTGTATCTGCATTTGCTCCGCCAGCCTGCCGGAAACAGCATTGAACTGAAAGGGATGCTCTCGCCCATCGAAAAAGCAGAAATGCTTTCATCGGGAGAAGAAGTGAGCTTCTCTTGCGAAAACATCTGTAAACTGACGCTGCCTGACAGCTTGGACTACGAACGTGTGCCTGTGCTTAAACTCACATGCAAAGAACCCGTACATATCAATGATGCCAACTACATGAACGAAAGCATAATCAGCATTCCCATAGCAAGCGGAACTGTCGTGCCCGGACCGGAAGGCCGGTTGGGCTTTTCCGAAGGCATGGCTACGCAGAATTTCCGCAAAGGAACGGGAAAGGTGCTGATGAAATGCGAAGTGGACAGCCCCGGTACATATCTGGTAAGAGTCTTTACAAGCCGGCATTGGAGGAAAAGCTTTGCAGAAGGAGCAAACATCACGCTGAAGGTGGGAAACAGGCTGTTCGAATCGGTTACCCTGCAAAAAGATGGGGAACTGGCCAATGTACGCCAGCACTCATACCCGGAAACATGGAGCGATATCGGAACTGTCGCTTTTGAACAGGAAGGAACCGTAAAGCTTGAATTGTCTGTCAATGAAACCGGTACCTTCAACCGGCTCGGTTCTTTCGGAGAAGACCTCCAGCATGAAAAAGACGACAACATCCGTTTCTTGCGGATTGAGCTTGTCAAACAGTAATGGAATCAGACGCAAAGGCGCAGAAACCCAATGAATTTTCGGCTATATCGTTTCTGTGCCTTTGTTTCTACACCCCGTTGCAGCATCTTCTTCTGATTTTTCTGTCAGCTCTCGCAGATTGAAACAGATGCCGGATTCAATAAAAAAACATAAAACCGATGACGGTTTGTTCTGCGCATACCCCAATATGATTCAATGTGCTTATCTTTGCCCGGCTAACATGAAGAATAGAAATCATGAAGGAGAACCACATGTATATCAAGAATATGGTCTGCCGGCGCTGCATTCTGACAGTCACAGAAATATTCAACGAAAGCGGTGTGCAGCCTGTTGATGTAGAACTCGGAACCGTTTCTCTGCTTCGGCCACTTACTCAAGAACAGTTCAACTCCATACAAACCAAGCTGGAAGCCTATGGCTTTGAAGTGATTGACGACAAACGGATGCGTATCATCGAACAGATACGTATCGGGGTTATCGAGTATGTGCGCCATCCCGAATTCCAGGAAACAAAGAATCTGTCGGAGTACCTGCAGGAAAAGTGCCATCGCGAATACAGTTCGCTAAGCAAACTCTTCACGGAAATGAAGGGAATCAGTATAGAAAAGTACAGCATCGCGCAACGGATAGAACTGGTCAAGGAACTGCTTGTCTACAACGAACTGACGGTGAGCGAAATTGCCGACAAACTGCATTATTCAAGCGTAGCACACCTGAGTGCCCAGTTCAAGTCGGCCACCGGCTTGTCACCTACCCGGTTCAAACAAATGAAAGGACACAAGCTGAAACCTCTTGATGAAATATAAATCATATCCATAATAATGTAACGGTTTCATTTCTTGGAGCGCTTATCTTTGCACCGTATTAAAAGGAAACCGATATGCAGAAAATTTTATTAATGATTTCTTTTTTATTGACGGTATCTGCACCTTTGCTGGCAGATACGTCAAACCGGACAATAAAAGGCTATGTGCTTGACGAAGACGGAGCACCCTTGCCCGGCGCATACGTATATGACGAAAACGAACATAAGTCTGTGGCGGACGAAAACGGGTACTTTGAACTGACCGTGCCGGGAAATGTAAAACGGTTAAAGGCCGACTATATCGGATTTAACACGCTGACTCACGATATGGAACGTCCGGACGATGTACAGGTTCTGGTGTTGACCTCCAGCACCAATCTGGAAGAAGTGGTGATTACAGCCCGAGGAATAGGCACGATAAAGAACAGGCGGAGCGTGCTGAACACGGAAAGCGTGACTTCGCAAGGACTGACACGCGCAGCCTGCTGCAATCTTTCGGAGAGTTTTGAAACAAATCCTTCGGTGGACGTGGCGTACAGCGATGCGGTAACAGGAGCCAAACAAATCCAGCTGCTGGGACTTTCCGGCACATACGTACAGATGCTTACGGAGAATTTTCCCAACCTGCGGGGTGCAGCCGCCGTTTACGGGCTGGACTATATTCCGGGTCCTTGGATGCAGAGTATTCAGATCTCAAAGGGAGCCGCTTCTGTAAAAAACGGCTTTGAATCTGTGGCAGGACAAATCAACGTGGAATACAAGAAGCCTAAAATGGCCGATCCTCTTTTCGTGAATGTTTTCGCAAGCAGCGCCGGGCGGTACGAAGGAAACGCTGTAGGGGCGTTCGAACTGAATGACCGCCTTTCCACTGCCCTTTTCGTGAACTATTACAATGAAGAGCAGGCGCATGACAAGAATGGAGATACGTTTCTCGACATGCCCGAAATGCAGTCGTTCAGTGCCATGAACCGCTGGCATTACCAGACTCCCCGCTTTGTATCCCAGTCCGGAGTAAAAATACTGGCCGACCGGAGAACCAGCGGACAGACAGCGCATACACTGCATGGAAATGAAAGCTTCTCTCCCTATACCATCAACAACGATGCCAATCGAATCGAAGCTTTCTCAAAAAACGGTCTGATACTTGACTCGAATCGTAACGAAAGCGTGGCATTTATCGTTTCGGGTTCTTATCATGACCAGCAGTCGAACTATGCAGAAAAAATATATAATGTATATGAATCGAATGTATACGCTTCCTTACTCTATGAAAGCGAGTTCGGCGAGCAGCACAAACTGGCAGCAGGACTAAACTACAACTGGGACAATTATTCGCAGCGTGGCAATGTCATCGAACGTTACAGCCCGCAATGGCGGGACATCAGCGAAAACGTAACGGGCGTATACGCAGAGTATACATGGACGCCGAACGAAAAGTTCACTTTGATGGCAGGAATGCGGGGGGACTACAGCTCACTGCACCGTTGGTTTGCCACTCCCAGAGTCCACATCAAATACGATGCAACCTCCTGGCTGAACCTGCGAGCTTCTGCCGGAAAAGGTTATCGCACGACGTTTGTATTCCCGGAGAACAGTTATCTGCTGGCAAGTAGCCGCGAACTTTACATTGAAGAAGACCTGAAACAGGAAGAGGCGTGGAACTACGGCATAAGTGCCTCTTTCCATGTTCCGGTAAAGAATGAGGAACTGACCGTAAATGCCGAGTGGTTCTACACAGACTTTCAGAATCAAGTGGTCGCAGATATGGACAGAAATCCGCATGCCGTCTATTTCTACAATCTCAACGGACGGTCAACGTCAAGTGTGTTCCAAATCGATGCCAGCTATCCGCTGTTCCAGGGATTTACACTGCTTGGGGCTTACCGATGGATGGATGTGAAAGGCACCTACGATGGAAAGACAATGCGCAAGCCGCTGACAAGCCGTTATAAGGCTCTATTGACGGCTTCATATGAAACGCCGCTCAAAAAATGGCAGTTCGACATGACGGTCCAGTTCAACGGCGGAGGACGCATGCCGACACCTGATGCCACAAATCCGCTGTGGGGCAGCACGTTCCCTTCATTCACTCAGCTGAGTGCACAGGTAACGCGACGCTTCCGCAGATGGAGCATCTACGCAGGAGGAGAGAATCTGACAAATTTCAAACAGGATAATCCGGTCATTTCGGCCGACAACCCGTACAGCAGGAACTTTGACGCAACCATGGTCTGGGGGCCGACTATGGGTTACAAGCTCTATGCCGGAATCCGTTATAACATACCGAAACTATAAACTTCAAAAACAGACACTGCAATGAAAACAAAAATTCTCACATTGATGACCGCATGCATGCTGGGGCTTTCTTTCTCTTCCTCAGCGGCCATCATGAAAGACAGCAAAAAAGAAAAGGCCGAAGTAACCTTTCTCGTTTCAATGACCTGCGAGAAATGCCAGAAACGGATTGAAAACAACCTTTCTTTTGAAAAAGGCGTGACGGGACTGGATGTGGATCTTCCGAAGAAAACAGTTACAATTGAATACCGGAAAGACAAGACCTCTCCCGACAAACTGAAGGCCGCCATCAAGAAGCTGGGATATACGGCAACCCCGTTCCATGTCCAGAAAGAAGGCAAACAGAAAACTGAATAACCGGCCGGACGTTACGCTTCAAAGCTACACCCTTTCAGGCATAAGATCATTATCCATGAATTGACTTTATGCCCGAAAGGGTGTAATTCTTTATATCAACCGGGATTATGCCATGATATTCACAAGGAAGAGAGAAAATTTGTCTTTTCTGCTCATTAACGTGCCTTTAAAATGATAAACATTATTTGCGTATTCCAAACAAAAGACTTACTTTTGCCGAAAAGATTGGTTTCGCCTGTCCGTTCGGGCAAGCGGATTAAAAGGGAATCGGGTGGAAATCCCGAACAGTCCCGCTGCTGTGAAGCTTCATAAATCTTCCGGTAAAGGCTCATTACCACTGATGCAAAAAACGCATTGGGAAGGTTCCGGAAGAGAAGTCAGTCAGAAGACCTGCCAACATTACATGTTATCCGTATGCGAGGACAATGCGGTTAATTGGTTTTAGACACACATTTTTAAAATATGATCAGACAGAAATGCTGGCTTGCCTGGCTGTTGCCGCTGTTTGTCCCGGGGATACATGCATCCGATTTGCATGCCCAAAACCAGACAGACAGCTTGCAGCACTTGGATGAAGTGCTCGTTACAGCCCGCGCCCTACAAAAAGAGATTATTCCCGTACAAAAACTGTCGGGAGAACAGCTTCAGCGCCTCGGATCGCACAATGTTGCCGATGCGTTGCGCTATTTCTCCGGTGTGCAACTGAAAGATTACGGAGGTATCGGAGGATTGAAAACGGTTAATGTCCGAAGTTTGGGCACAAACCATGTAGGAGTTTTTTACGACGGCATCGAACTGGGAAATGCACAGAACGGGACAGTCGACCTGGGACGTTTCTCGCTTGACAATATGGAAAGTGTCACCCTCTACAACGGCCAAAAAAGTGCCATTTTCCAATCAGCTAAAGATTTCGGGGCGGCTGGAACCATCTACCTTCAGACACGGACACCGAAATTCAAGGACAATAAAAAATACAATGTCAAAGCAACCTTCAAGACCGGCTCTTTCGGTGTTGTTAATCCTGCGGTTCTTTGGGAGCAGCAGATAAACGACAAATTGAGCAGTTCTTTCAGTGCAGAATACATGTATACAACCGGAAAGTATAAATTCCGTTACGCAACAGAAGGCGGATACGACACGACAGCCGTCCGGCAAAACGGAGATGTAAACGCTTTGCGCATCGAGCACGGACTGTACGGAACTGTCAAAAACGGATACTGGCGAACCAAACTCTATACCTATTTCTCCGACCGAGGCTATCCCGGTGCCATTGTACGCAACAAGTTTACTCATGAAGACCGCCAGAACGATGCCAACTTCTTTGCGCAAGGCATGTTCCGGAAACATGTCTCAGACAAGTATCGCTTTATGGCCAGCGCGAAATATGCCTACGATTACCTGCATTATCTTGCCGATCCGCATAAGGACGAATCGCTGATGTATATCAACAACCGTTATCGCCAGCAGGAAGTGTATGTTTCAACAGCCAACTGCTTTGATCTGACATCGTTCTGGAGTTTCAATCTGTCGGTTGACTGGCAATTCAATCTTCTCAACGCAAATTTAAAGGATTTTGTCTATCCGCGGCGCAACACCGGACTTTTTGCCGCTGCCACGGCTTTTGACTTTGACCAGTTCAAGTTGCAGGCAAGTGTTCTGGGCACTTTCGTTTCTGACAAACTGAAAGAAGAAAAGGGAGAAACGGCTTCCGACAAAATGGAATGGACTCCTTCTGTAGTCATCAGCTACCGGCCGTTCAAGAAAATCGGTCTGAACTTCCGTGCGTTCTACAAGCGGATATTCCGGATGCCTACATTGAACGACCTCTACTATACATTTGTAGGAAACGCTTATCTCGATCCGGAATATACAAATCAGTATAACGTAGGCGCCACTTATGAAAAGGAGTTTGCTGATTTATGGATAAAACGCATCGAGTTGCAGGCAGATGTCTATTACAACGAGGTAAAAAACAAAATTGTGGCCACCCCCACTTCAAATTTCTTCCGCTGGACAATGATCAACTTGGGCGAAGTGGAAATCAGGGGGATTGATTTCGCCCTGCAGACAGACTGGAAATTCGGGCGTGAAGTTTTTCTCTCCGGAAGGCTGAACTATACCTATCAGAAGGCACAAGACTTTACCGACCCGACCGATGAGTTTTATGGAGGACAGATTCCATATATCCCCTGGCACAGCGGCTCTGCTGCGCTTAATCTCAACTGGAGGTCGTGGGAAGCGAACTATAGTTTCGTCTATACGGGAGAAAGGTATTCTTCGCAAGCCAATCTGCCTGTCAATTACCAGCCATCGTGGTATACCAGTGACTTCTCTGTTGCAAAACGCCAGCAAATCCGCTCGCACGAACTGAAACTGACATTGGAGGTGAACAATCTGCTGAACCAGCAATATGAAGTGGTATCCTGCTATCCCATGCCCGGAATCAATTTCAAGTTTATAGTCCAATATACATTCTAAAAACAGTCCATGAAGATGAAAATATATCCATTCGTTTTTTTATCTCTTCCGGTTGCGCTTTTCGGTTGCCGTGAAGAGCTGCCGGTGCTCGATTCTGAGAAAGAATATATCACGTATCCCACCGATCCGCAGACTATTGAAGGATTCTTTCTGCTTAACGAAGGAAACATGGGAAGCAACAAATGTACAATCGACTTCTTCAGCGCACGGGGCGGCTATTATTTGCGCAACATTTATCCGGAAAGCAACCCCAGCATCGTCAAGGAATTGGGTGACGTTGGCAACGACATCCAGATACACGACGGAAAAATGTATGCGGTGGTCAACTGTTCGCATTTTGTAGAAGTAATGGATGTCAGTACGGCAAAACATCTGGGAAGCGTAGGCATAACCAACTGCCGGTACATCACGTTCAACGGTGACAAGGCATACGTAAGTTCGTATGCAGGACCGATACAGATTGATCCCGAAGCACGTCCGGGCAAAGTTGTGGAATTTGACACAAATACACTTCAGATAACCCGTGAAGTGGTGGTGGGATATCAGCCGGAAGATATGGTTATCTCCAACGGAAGGCTGTACGTAGCCAATTCGGGAGGATATCGCTATCCGAACTACGACCGTACCGTATCTGTCATCGACCTGGAAAGTTTTCAGGTTGTCAACACCATTGACGTAGCTATCAATCTGCACCGGATGGAAATGGACTCAAGAGGCAATATCTATGTCATCTCTCGGGGAGATTATTACGGAAACAGCTCTGACATTTATGTCATAGACTCGGCAACGGAAACCGTAACAGGAAACCTTGGAGTGTCTGCCAGTCAGATGTGGATCGATGACGACTTGCTTTACATTATCTCTTCCGAGTGGAGCTATACGGATACAGACAATAAAGTCAGCTATCTAATTTATGATACAGCCCAAGGCAAAGTGGTTTCAGAAAATTTCATTACCGACGGAACGGAAGCAGACATCCGGATGCCCTATGGCATTGCAGTCAATCCGGAAACAAAAGAAATTTATGTGAGCGATGCGACTGATTATGTTACGCCGGGGTATCTGTACTGCTTTTCTCCCGAAGGAAAAAAACAGTGGAGCGTACGTACAGGCGACATACCCGCCCATTTCGCATTCACCACAGAGGATTTCTACTACAACGATACGCCGGAAGAAACGACTTCATCGGCCTATATCACCAAGGTGATCGAATACATGCCTGCCCCGGGACAGTTTGTCAATGCCATGCCGGAATATGAAGAAGGCGACACGCAGGAAGACATGAACCGCAAAGCACTCGAAGCAATCGGAAACAACAAGCGCGGCATGGTTTCTTTAGGAGGATATGGCGGATATATAACTGTTGGCTTCGACCACCAGATTGAAAACAAGGCTGGATTAAGAGATTTCCGCATACTTGGAAATGCCTTTCAGGGTGCATCCACAGCAGCCAGCGGAGGAAGCTATGAACCTGGAATTATCCAAGTGGCAGTGGATGAAGATAACGACGGACAGCCGGACGACGGACAGTGGTATGAAATAGCCGGAAGCGCGCATCACGACCCGACTCAGGAAACATGGTACAGCACCTCTTTGAACGCCGGCAATGACATGGCCTTCTATGACGACTATGAGATCGTTTACCAGGCTCCGGACCGAGAACCGTCTACCGAAGAAGAGCAAAAGAAATACATTCCGTGGACAGACAACAAAGGCAACCAAGGATACATCACAAAAAACACATACAACAGACAAGCGTACTATCCGCAGTGGATTGCAGAAAAAGAAATCCGCTTCAAAGGATCACGTCTGCCGCAAAATGCCGTAGATCAAAGCGGGAACGGGACTTATTTCGTTCTTTATCCATTTGCCTACGGATACGCGGACAATGCAACGAATGCCAGTGACGAATCGGCCATAGACATTGACTGGGCAGTAGACGCTGAAGGAAATGCGGTTTCACTTCAGGGTATCGACCTCGTCAGAATCTACACGGGTGTCAATCAGGAGAACGGATGGATAGGAGAATGTTCGACTGAGGTAAGCGGAGTAGAAGACCTCCATGTGCTGGGAACAGAGATTCCCACCCGATAAAAACAGCTATCCGCTTCACTCCTGACAGCTGAATCCAACTCCCGGCAGACCCACATACAGTCTGCCGGAGGGAATGCTTTGTCCATACACAAAAACAATTAGCACTATTTATAAATCTAAACAAAAAGAAAAAATGAGACAATTATGCAAAATGCTCTTGCTGCTTTCGTTTGTCGGCGCAGCATCGTGTAAAGAAGATTATGCGGGCGGAGAACCCGAAAATCTGACATTCAGGCTGACAGACAGTATAGAAAGCGAAAAACCTGTAATCCTGATTTCGGATGAAACGTATAAGGCTCAGTTTCTGGCTGAGCATGCAAATGAAATCTCCACGAACGGAGTTCCCGACGGATGGACTGTCAGCGTAAGCAAAGACTCGGGATATGTAGCGGTTACGGCGCCATCCGCCTCATCCGGTGCAGACCAAACGTTCTCCCTGCAACTGACGGCCAAAGGTGAAAACGGACAGACAGCCACGGCACAGATCGACTTCTATCATGCAACATTTGACGATCCGAAAGGAGCCTTGGTCTTGAATGAAGGAAACATGACTTCTGAGAACGGATCACTTCTTTATATCACCCCCGAAGGATATATGATTAACAATGCATACAAACGGGTGAATGGAACCGAGCTGGGAAATGTTCCGCAAGATATGTACCGGTACGATGGAAAACTCTACATCATCTCGCAAAACGGAAACGGCAATGCGACCGGTGCAGAATTTGAAAATGACGGCATGCTGATAGTTGCAGACGCACGCTCGCTGAAAAAGAACCGGAATTTCCTGAAAGAAGAGTTCAGCCAGCTGGACTGGCCCACGCATATCGCCGTCATCGATGAACAGCATATCTATATCCGAGACAACCGGGGAGTATGGCGGCTGAATATGGAAGATCTGTCACTGACATTCATTGAAGGAACCGAGAGTGCCCCCAAAGCACCGTTTGCCGTGGTTGGAGGAAAAGTGTACACGTATTATAACAGATCGTTCAACATGACAGGACTCCTTGAAATAACTCCGGGAAACGACAGGGCAACAGACATTTCCGTTCCATTCTATTCGCTTTATGGAATAACAGGAATAGCTCCCGCCGAGAACGACTGCCTTTGGATTATGAGTTCGAAATTCGGAGGAGAAATCTCAATGAACCTTTATGATCCGTCTGCAGGAAACAACGGGACATTGAAGCGGAACTATATCAGCGAACTGCCTTCTGAGGGATCGTCCGGCCGCTCCTTTGCTGCGCAAGGCAACACGATTTATTATGCCAGCGGAACAGCAATCTATCGCCTGGTGTTCAACCCGGACGCAAAGACAGGCAGCAAAGGTCCGCAGGACGAAATGCTGGTCGATCTTTCTTATCTTGACGACAATGCGGCTATCCTGTATAACGGGCTGGGCGTAAATCCAACTACAGGCTATGTCTATGCAAACACGTTGAAGGGAGTCGGCCCGTTCTACACAACCAATCAGATCTGGGTATTCAACTTCTCCGACAATGTAAACGCGCCGTTGTTCAAGTTTGAGAATTACACCCGTTTCCCCGCAGGATTCTTCTTTAACTATTGATATACAAACCTCAGAGCCTGTTTGTCTTCCCCCACGGAGCGGTTCTTCAGAACCGGACAAGCAGGCTTTCACAAAAACATACTTTTATGAACAAGACATTCACCTATTTTTTCGCCACCAGCCTGTGGCTTGCCGCCTGTACCAACGAACAGCCCAAAGAATCACAACCAGATACAGAGCCGACAGATACTGTACCGGCATCTGTCACTTTAGGCGGATATGCCTCTCCGGAGAGCGTGCTGATTCTAAACGAAGGCGCACGTATGCTTGAAAACGGTTCTCTTGCCTATATCAGTCCGGACGGAAACATCCAGTCCGATATATACAAAAGCACCAACGGAACAGAATTAGGCAATCAGGCCATAGCTCTTGATTTATACGGGAACAAGCTCTATATTATCTGCAACGACTACCTGAAACCGGAAGGAGTGTCCGAAGGCGACGGTCTGCTGATTATCGCCAATGCGGAAACTCTTCAGAAAGAGAAGGCTTATCAGCGCGAAGAAATGGTGTTCGCCCGCCCGGAAGGATGCAAACAGGAAAACGAATATCTTGAAATGGAATCCAGCCTGTCGAATATCATCGTACTGGACGAAAAGAACATCTTCATTGCAGACGCACAGGCCGTATATCGTTTTGACAGCACCACCGGAAAGCTGGCTCTGATAGAAGGAAGCTATGCATTCGGAAATCAGGGAGTAACCATCGAATCCATCATTTCTCCCAGCGGCATGACAGCCATCAACGGATGCATCTATGCAGGAGCCGGAGGCTTCTGGTCGGAAACCATGCTGGTGGAGTTTGTCAAAGGAAGCGATAAAGTCAACCGCACGTTGAAGCTTGGGAAAGGAAACCTCATCAGCGGCTTATGCAAATTAAATGACAGCACGTTAGTGGCGGGCACTTATGCAAGGGAGAGCAAAAGCAGCTACCTTTATTATATAGACATCAAGGACTGGGCGGTCAAAGACGAAAAGAGAATCAATGAAACCATCTCGCCGGACGTTCTCACTGCAACCTCCTCAGGCATATTCGCTTATAACGGGGATATCTATTTCCCTCAAGATGATGTGTCGCTTGCACGCATCTCATCAAAGACAGGAAGAACCGAAGAAGTGCTGAATGTCCGGAATGATGCGGCCAACGCCAACGGATTCGACTGCATGACCGTGGATGCGACGAAAGGATGGCTCTACATTTCAACGCACATGCAAAATTCCGAAAGCATTATCCCAGAATCTAACCTTTTGATCTATGACTTGAACGAAGAAACGCCCAGGCTTTTAAAAGACTTTTCCAACCTCACCCGATACGCAGCCGGAATCTATCCAACCAATAGATTTTCAGCAAATTAATAATTCTCCTACATTTTTGCATAAAAAGTGTAGGAGAAACACTATAAATGAGTATATTTGCCGATGATAACTCATTTAACAACATTACCATGAACAAACACCTAACCTTTCTCTCAGCGCTGGCCATCGCTGCCGGGCTGAACCTGAACGCTCAGAACGCCAACCGGCTGACTGTTCAAACGAACAAGATCGGTGCGGAGATTCAACCCACCATGTACGGACACTTTTTCGAAGACATCAACTTCGGGGCAGACGGGGGCTTGTATGCCGAACTTGTAAAGAACCGTTCGTTTGAATTTCCGCAGAATCTGATGGGATGGGACACGTTCGGAAATGTCACCCTGCAAGACGACGGACCGTTTGAACGCAATCCGCATTATGTGCGGCTCGCGGCTCCGGGACATCCGCACAAACGCACCGGCATTGAAAACGAAGGTTTCTTCGGCATCGGAATCAAATCCGGCGAGCCTTACCGGTTCACGGTGTGGGCGCGCGGAGAAAACCAGAAAATCAGAGTGGAACTGATAGACAACGCTTCGATGGGGGAAACGCAGGTAATCACGGCAAAAGATCTGAACATCAATTCGAAGGAATGGAAAAAATATCAGGTCGTGCTTACTCCGAATGTTACATTTGCAAAAGCTCATCTGCGTATTTTCCTGGATTCACCGGGTACTGTCGATCTGGAACATGTTTCATTGTTCCCCGTCAACACGTGGAAAAACCGTGAAAACGGTTTGCGCAAGGATCTGGTACAGGCGCTTGCAGATACAAAGCCGGGCGTTTTCCGCTTTCCCGGAGGATGCATCGTTGAAGGAACCGATATCGACGACCGCTACCAATGGAAAAACTCGGTAGGCCCTGTGGAAAACCGTCCGTTGAATTCCAACCGTTGGGAATACACATTCCCCCACCGCTTCTATCCCGACTATTTCCAGTCGTATGGAATGGGATTCTTCGAACTTTTCCTGTTGGCCGAAGATCTGGGCGCAGAACCGCTTCCGGTTGTAAATTGCGGACTTGCATGCCAGTATCAGAACAATTCGCCCGAAGCGCATGTCAAGGTTGAGGACTTGGGAAGCTATATCCAGAACGCACTCGACCTGATTGAATTTGCAAACGGTGACACCAATACCAAATGGGGAAAACTCCGCGCCGACATGGGGCATCCGGATCCGTTCAACCTGAAATTCATCGGCGTAGGAAACGAGCAATGGGGACCGGAATACCCGGAACGGCTGAAACCGTTTGTAGAAGCCATCCGCAAGGCATACCCCGGCATAAAGATTATCGGCTCGTCCGGCCCGAACTCTGAAGGCAAGGATTTCGACTATCTTTGGCCCGAAATGAAAAAGCTGAAAGTAGACCTGGTGGACGAACATTTCTACCGTCCGGAAGACTGGTTCTTGAAATCAGGCAGCCGTTATGACAACTACGACCGCAAAGGTCCGAAAGTCTTTGCCGGCGAATATGCATGCCACGGCAGAGGAAAGAAATGGAACCATTTCCACGCTTCGCTGCTGGAAGCCGCTTTCCTGACCGGTGTGGAACGCAACGCCGATGTGGTTCATATGGCAACCTATGCCCCGCTGCTGGCTCATGTGGAAGGATGGCAATGGCGTCCGGACCTCATCTGGTTCGACAACTTGCGCTCTGTACGCACATGCAGCTGGTATGTCCAGTCAATCTACGGGCATAATGCCGGAAGCAATGTGGTTCCTCTTACGATGGATAAAAAACCGGTCAGCGGACAGGAAAGCCAGAACGGGCTTTTTGCCAGCGCCGTATGGGACGAACCGACGCAAAGCTACATTGTAAAAGTAGTGAACACCTCCGACAAGGCCCAGCAGCTCAACGTGGAGTTCGCCGGAATGAAAAAGTCGTTCCAACTGACTGACGGAAAATGCATTACCTTGCACTGTGACAATCCGGATGCCGAAAATACGCTGGACGAACCGGACAGAATTGTTCCGAAAGAAACTTCAATCGGAATCGAAGGCAATACATTGGACACCCAAATTGGTCCGATGACATTTGCCGTATACAAATTCGTCAAGTCCAAGAAATGATCTGAGGCAGCACCTGTCTGGATAATATTTCGGGCGCAGAGCCACAAAGGCGCGGGGGGCTCCGCAGCCTTGCGGCTCTGCGCCCGACCTTTACATCAGGGATGGCGTTTCCCTACCATTCTCCATATGCGCAAAGACGGTATCCCAAAAAGAAAAGATAGCCGCATGAAAGGAGCAGCATCAGCAAAGCAACTCCCCAAGCTTTCCGTTTGTCATTTGAATTGCACTTCATTCCGGACGTTTTTTTGCCGGTTTCAAAAATCGCCATTCCGTATGACAAAACGATGAAGAAGAGATGACTTGTGCATGACATTGTCATTTTACTGAAAATCCCTTAACTCTGCGGAAGAGAATCTTAATACATGTTATAAAACATGCTTTTTAAGCCCAAATGTTTGCAGATAACCCAAAAGTCCGTATCTTTGCAATGTGTTTTTCATAGTATTAGATTTTAAGGTTAACAAAGGTTGGAGTACAGCGGTACTCCTTTTTTTATGCCTGTATGTTCCGCCTGCCATTTCCGGCTTCTCCCTCAGCCATACAAACCGCCCGCATACATGTTCCGACGGCATCCGCGTTCAGAAAAAGAAAAGACCTTCTTCCGTTATTTCGGCAGGAAGGACAAAAAATCGTTTCTCCCGCCAGAAACTGTAAACCGCATTGTGGTTCGTATAAACGACATTGCGGTTTACAAAAACCACACTGTGGTTTGTACAAACCTCATTGCGGTCTGAAGATTCGTCCAAACAATTCTGAAGTTTTTGACAGGAGAATCCATTTTATGAACGATTTTGTTCTCGTTCTTCAAAAAAATAAGCCTATCTTTATGCACATATTAACCAAAGCTTTAAGATCGAATGAGAAAACAATTCCTTTACTGCATCCTTGCCTGCACCGCACTCGGCACCGAGGCAAATGCCCTGAACATTCCCAAAACATATGTGCCCAAAAACAAGAGCATGTATCACAAGGAATGGATCGATTTCAACAAGAACGGACAGAAAGATGTTTACGAAGACCCGAACGCTGACATCAATGCACGCATCGAGGACCTTCTCTCTCAAATGACAATGGAAGAAAAGACCTGCCAGATGGTAACGCTCTACGGCTACCAGCGGGTGCTGAAGGACTCGCTTCCTACATCGGAATGGAAAAACCAGCTGTGGAAGGACGGAATCGGCGCAATCGACGAACATCTGAACGCTTTCCGCGGATGGGGAGTGCCGCCTCTCAAGAACGATCTGGTATGGCCGGCATCAAACCATGCGTGGGCGCTGAATGAGGTGCAACGCTTCTTTATAGAAGAAACACGGCTCGGAATCCCGGTAGACTTCACGAACGAAGGCATCAGAGGGGTGGAGAATTACATCGCCACCAATTTCCCCACACAGCTTGCGCTGGGGCATTCATGGAACCGCGACCTGATACACAAGGTCGGATATATCACCGGACGGGAGGCCAGGCTGTTGGGCTACACCAATGTGTATGCTCCGATTCTGGACGTAGGCCGCGACCAGCGTTGGGGACGCTACGAAGAGGTATACGGCGAAAGTCCTTACCTGGTGGCCGAACTGGGCATTGAAATGGCTAAAGGCCTGCAGACCGACATGCAGGTGGCGTCAACCGCAAAACACTTCATCGCGTACAGCAACAACAAAGGGGCGCGCGAAGGCTTTGCCCGCGTCGATCCGCAGATGTCCTGGCGTGAAGTGGAAAACATCCATGTATATCCTTTCTCCAGAGTGATCCGTGAGGCAGGGATTTTAGGCGTCATGAGTTCATACAACGACTATGACGGCTTCCCGATTCAAGGAAGCTATTACTGGCTTACCAAGCGTCTGCGCGGTGAAATGGGTTTCCGTGGCTATGTAGTATCAGACAGTGATGCCGTAGAATATCTCTACAGCAAACACAAAACAGCCAAGGACATGAAAGAAGCGGTCCGCCAAAGCGTTGAAGCGGGACTGAACGTGAGGTGCACATTCCGCTCGCCCGATTCGTTTGTGCTCCCGCTCCGTGAACTGGTCAAGGAAGGCGGAATCAGCATGGAAACCATTGACAACCGCGTGCGTGATGTGCTTCGGGTCAAATTTATGCTGGGCCTGTTCGACTCTCCCTACCAGACTGATCTGGAATTGGCCGACAAGGAGGTGAACAGCGCCGAACACCAGGCCGTGGCTCTGCAAGCCTCACGCGAAGGACTCGTGCTGCTGAAGAATCAGGACAACCTGCTTCCGCTCGACAAGTCAAAAATCAGACGCATTGCCGTATGCGGGCCTAATGCCGATGAAAAATCATTCGCTCTTACACATTACGGACCGGTTGCCGTGGAAGTCATAACCGTACTGGAGGGCATCAGAAATCAAGTGAACGAAGGCACGGAGGTGGTGTATGCAAAAGGATGCGACCTGGTGGATCCGCATTGGCCGGAATCGGAAATCATCGACTATCCGCTTACCGGCGATGAAAAGAAAGGCATAGCCGAAGCCGTAGAAAAGGTGAAGCAAAGTGATGTGGCGGTAATGGTGTTGGGCGGAGGCATACGGACCTGCGGAGAAAACAAGTCGCGCACCAGCCTCGAACTCCCTGGCCATCAGCAGGAGCTGCTCGAAGCGGTAATGGAAACGGGAAAGCCCGTTGTGCTTGTACTGATCAACGGCCGCCCTTTAAGCATCAACTGGGCCGACAAGTTTGTTCCGGCCATTCTGGAAGCGTGGTATCCCGGATCGCAAGGAGGCAGGGCAATTGCAGAAGCATTGTTCGGCGACTATAACCCGGGAGGAAAGCTGACGGTTACATTCCCGAAAACCGTAGGGCAGATTCCGTTCAATTTCCCCGCCAAACCGGCATCGCAGGTTGACGGAGGGCAGACTCCGGGCATGGGAGGAAACCAGGCGCGGATCAACGGGCCGCTTTATCCGTTCGGCTATGGATTGAGCTACACCACATTCGAATATTCCGACATGCGGCTCTCTTCCTCGGTCATCACCGACCATCAGCCGGTAACGGTGACATGCAAGGTCAAAAACACCGGCAGCCGTGCAGGAGATGAAGTGGTGCAACTTTACATGCGCGATGTTGTCAGTTCGGTAACCACTTACGAGAAAAGTCTGAGAGGGTTCGAACGCGTGCATCTGGAACCGGGTGAAACGAAAGAAGTGAAGTTCGAACTTCTTCCGCGTGACTTCCAGCTTCTGGACATCGACAAGCACTGGGTGGTTGAACCGGGAATGTTCCAACTGATGATCGGAGCTTCATCCGAGGATATCCGCCTGAAGAAAGGTCTTGAAATAAGGGCATACGGCAGAGGGGCAACAGGCGAAACGATCCAGTCTGATCCGACCGACTTCATCAGTGCCAGCAAAAACGCAAGCCATATCATCCACGTGGTAGACGGCGACTATTCGACCACATGGACCGGCGATAAGGGCGAATACATTTCGTTTGAACTTGCAGACAACACGAAGATCGACCACATGCTTGTTACATGGAAGAATGCGGAGGCCGGTTCGACCTATGAGATACAGATTTCAAGCGGAGGCGGCCAGTTCCTTCCGGTACAGAAAGGAGCCGTCAAGCCGAATGCCGACGATGACATCCGTTTCAATCTTACCAGCGGAAGCGACATCCGTATCCTGATTACCAGCGGAAAGGCAGAAATCGCAGAAGTGAAATTGCCGGAGCTGAGGAAGGAATAGACTTTTCTGATTATAACCTCTTCTGAAAACAAAGCCACAAAGCCACAAAGGCTCAGAACTTGCCGTCTGGTTTAATGCATGTTCTGCGACTTTGTGGCTTTATTTTTTGTCCGCTTTTCTGATGCAGAAGTTCCGGATATCATTCTGCACCTGAATGCCTTCAGAATAGCATAAAAAAAGAGAGAGGATGCACACGGCAAAGCATCCTCTCTCGTATTACAGACTAATAGTCTGGCTGACGTTTTAATAACCCGGATTGTTTGTCCAACCGGTCAACATAATCTGATTGTACGGAATCGGGAAATAATAGTGTCCCTGAGCTTTGAAGAACGAAGTATCCCATACATCCGAACGCTTGTCGTCCACCAATTCCAAACGTACCAGTTCAAACCAGCGGCGCATCTCTGCGAAAAATTCATAACTGCGTTCGTTTGATACGATATTCAAGAAGTTTTCTGCGCTTACGCTGCTTGTAACCTTAGCAATGCCAGCTTCATCATAACCGGCACGTTCTTGAAGACTTTGAACAGCTTGGAGAGCTTGATTGTCTACCGTCCCTGTAGCACGAGTGGAAGCTTCTGCATAAAGCAATTTGGCATCAGCCAAACGATAAATGCTAGTTACACCATTGGCTTGTGCGCTGGCAGCCGGAGCACCTTGATCATAATCATAATATTTACTAATGCAAGGCAAGTGGTCATGACTGTTCTCCCATGTCACGGTTCCACTTGCAGTGGGCCATTCGGTCATGAAGTTCCATTCCTTGCGTTTGTCATTGGGATATTCGTTGAACTTCTCTGCGCGGGCATAATAGTCTGCCCATCCTGCATTCGGCGAATAATCGAACGGATAATATGATCTGCCGTAATTGCTGGCCATTGTTCTATTAGCCTGACTATGATGCAGACAGAACAGAAACTCGCTGCTGTTCTTATTGCTCTCTCTCCACAAATCACTATAATTTGTTTCTTGCTGGTGGTAAGTATTATTATCCAATACATCTTTTGCAGCTTCTGCAGCCAATGAATAACACTCCTGCCTATGCAACGGCCAGCCAGCCATTGTGATATACACGTCTGCCAAACAAGTTTCAGCAGCCCATTTGGTCGGTGTAGAACTGTTTCCACTTCGAGGGCTAGTTGGCAGCCATTCAACGGCTTGTGTCAGACTGGGTACAATAGCTTGATCATAGATATCTGCTACAGGAGTACGACCGGCATCATTCACCAAATCTTCATCGCTCATCATCAAAGGTACATCACCGTACATACGTACCAGATAGAAATAACTTAGCCCGCGCAGAAAATAAGCTTCAGCCAACACAGCTTTGTATTCAGTATTCTCGTTGACATCTTCCGTTTCTGGGTCATCATCCGGGATAATTGCGTTGTTGATTAATTTATTGGCATTGTTAATGACATTATAGAATCCTTCCCATGTTTGGTCAAAATCAGCCGTATTTGCCGTAATATTAGGATGCAACTCGTTATAGTAAGCCAGCTCATTACCGGCTTTGGAAGCTCGGTATGTGATTTCGTCTGCACATACTTGGATACGTTGTATACGACAATTGAAACCATAATTGCCATACCATAGGTCGTTATACAATGCAGATGCTGCACTTTCAAGAGCACTTTGATCCATATTGGCAATATAGTCCTCTTCCGTAATGAACGATTGAGGCTCTTGATCCAAATCAACGCAAGAAGTAGCAGACAGCAGACCTCCTGTGAGGATTATGAGGTATGTTAATTTTTTCATATCGTTGTTCTATGTTTATAAGTTAAATAAATTAGAATGCAAAGTTCAGACCTATAAGGTAATTGCGGCTGTTGGGATAGTTTCCCCAATCTACACCCTGAATCAGCGGATCACCCAAAGTTGCTTCTGGATCAAGGCCTGAATAGCCTGTAATATGGAACGGATTTTGTACGGAAGCATAGATGCGCAGATTGGTTATTCCCCATTTCTGACAGATCTGTTGAGGGATTGTATAGCCCAAAGTGATGCTTTTCATTTTTATGAAACTTCCGTTTTCTACAAAACGAGTGCTGTACATACCCTTGTTTTTCGTACCTTCGCCATCCCAACGAGGCACATCTGTATTGGTATTCTCCGGTGTCCAGTGATTCAGCCAGTCCTTCATCGGAGTGATAGGAGCTGTCTGTTGAGAATTGATCGCATTAAAACCAATCTGGTGTGTGGCATTGTAGATATCGAACCCATGGAAGCCGACCAAGAAGAATGACAAGTCAAAATTCTTATAACTGAAGGTATTGCTCCATCCCCAATTGAACGTCGGTTGCCCGGAACCGATGATGTTTTGGTCGTCAGAATTCAATACGCCATCCTTATTCACATCGGTATACTTTGAGTTACCTGCTACGACACCATAGACTTCGCCATTTGTACGTCCGTCTGTATTGCCTTCAGCATCTACGAACAAAGCGTCCACATCAGCTTGTTGCCACAATCCTTCGAAAGTATATCCCCAAAAACTACCCAATTTCTCTCCCTCTACCATTTGGAACAGTTCATTCTGATAGTTTCCGGCCTGCTGCTGGCGATGATTAAAGGTCGGGATTTTATTAAATGTACCTTTGTTGTGCGACAATGTCAGATCTGTATGCCAACTGAATCCTGTAGGATCATTGCTTACGAACGGATCTGCACTGATAGTAAATTCTACTCCAGTGTTCTTTATCTCACCAGCATTGCGCAGCAATGACCCATATCCCATATGGGTAGGCTGAGCCACTTCCAGCAAAATATCTTTAGACAGTTTGTTATACCAATCAGCTGTCAAACGGAGGCGACCGTTCAGGACACTGAAGTCAATGCCGACGTTAAACTGATCATTACGTTCCCATTTCAGATACGGAGAATTAGGGCGATCTACGGCATAGGTGGTTCTTCCATCCGAACCTCTGACCGGAGTCATCATGGAATAGATGCGATAAGCTTCCACCGACTGATTGCCTACCGACCCGTAACCTACACGAAGCTTCAACTGGTCAATGAAGTTGACATTCTTCAAGAAGTTTTCCTGTTTCATATCCCATGCTAAAGCCGCAGAAGGAAAGTAGGCCCATTTATCCTCCAAACGAGAAGAACCGTCAGCACGGATAGAAGCTGTAATCATGTAACGGTTTTTGAACACATAATTCAAACGTAACATACCAGACATCAATGTAGTAATTGTACGATCGCTTTCCAGTTCATTCAGCGTAGCATTCTGACTCATAGCCAAGTTATTATAGCCATGAGTGATATCAGTATAGTCTGGCCAGTAAGCACGTCCCAGGTGGTTATAGTTATTATCGTATGATTGCTCGAAGACAGCTGTAGCATTGATGCGATGATCTTCGTTGAACTCTTTTACATAGCTTAGTGTATTAGTGTTCAGCCAACTGAGGTTGAAGTAGCTGCGGGCATAGGCGCGAGGCTGAGATTGTGCCCACATCTGATAACTGTCTTCATTTTCCAATGTGGTTGCCAAGCGGTTGTCAAACAATACTCCCATTTGCGAACGGAAAGTCAGACCGTCGACGATATTGAACTGTACATAGCCTTGCAAACGGTTATTGATGGTTTGGGTTTCGCTGTCCAATTCCCAGATATGTCCCATCGGATTGTACATGTTATCACCGTTCCAATTGGAATTATTATACTCCCCGTTTTCATCTTTAGGAGACATTGTGTTATCAAAATACATGGCACTTTGGAAAATACCGCGGTAAGCGTTGACACGCGGAGAAGAACTCTTGCGATAGTTTCCATAGAAGTTCAATCCGACTTCCAGCCACTTTTTGATTTTGGTATCTACCTTCAAACGCCAGTTATAGGTTTCGCTCATGGATTTCTGCAGAACTCCTTGGTCGTTCTGATAGCGGAATGAGGCCAAGAATTTGGTCTTTTCGTTACCGCCGCTTATAGACAAGTCATAGTTCTGCGTTACGGCTGTACGGAATATTTCACGGCTGTAGTCGTAACCGGCACGTCCTGCCTGCAAATCTGCCAATTGGGTGGCATCAAAATAATCGCCATGGCCGATGTCATTGCCATACTCATTGACCATCACTGCATAATCATACGGCGACATCGTGTCGGGATACTTAGCTACGGTCTTGATGTTGGCAAAGGCGTTGAAGTTGACCATCATCTTTCCTTCTCCCGGATTCTTTGTCGTCACAAGAATCACACCGTTGGCACCGCGAGATCCATATACCGCCGTTGCAGAAGCGTCCTTCAGCACTTCGATAGAAGCGATATCCGAAGGGTTCAGGTTTTGGAGTGAGCCCCCGATAAAACCGTCTACAACTACCAGCGGGCCCGTTTCTGCCGTAATTGAATTGATACCGCGCACACGGATGGTATTGTCCTGACTCGGATCACCCGAACCGCTCAACACAGATACACCTGCCATACGTCCTTGCAACGCATCAGATACGTTTCCTGTCGGCATGGTCTTCAAAGCGTCTGTCGCCTTTACGGATGCTACAGAACCCGTCAAGTCGCTTTTGCGCTGAACACCGTAACCAACGACAACTACTTCGTCAAGCAATTCAGAATCGCTTTGCAACACAACATTGAATGTTGTTTTTCCGTTTACCGGAATGACTTGTGTCTTATAACCTATATAAGACACGGACAAATTAGCGTTTGAGGGAACATTTTGAAGGGTGAATGCTCCGTCCAAGTCCGTAATCGAACCGTTGGTTGTCCCTTCAACCACTACTGAGGCCCCGATTACAGCCTCTCCGTTTGAATCTTTGACAATACCATTCACCGTCAATTGCTGTGAAAAAGCGCATAGCACGCATAAACAAGAAAGCGCAAAGCTCATCACAGCCTTTCGATAAGAAAGAATGTAATTCATAGACATTAATTTTTTAAAATTAGATATTAAGTTTGTTTCCGTTGGACAAAAGTAAGTAAAAATAATCTCATCAAGAAGAAAATTGTACAGAAAAAGGACAAAATAATCCAAAAGATGGAGGAAACCATGTGCTTTTTCTAATGTCTTTCTCTGAAAATCATCATGTTTTATGAGTTTGAAATAATTTCCGTACAATGTCGTGCCGGTAAAAAAGGCAGATGCTGAAGAAAGACAACTGCATAGTTCAAGACAAACCGAATCGGATTGTCCGACCGGGCATTCTCATTTCCATTCTGAAAAGTCTGAAAGAACTGCATAAAAGAAGCAGGACCCTCTGGAAAAGGTTTATTTCCAGCCTGGAGATCAGTATCTCTAGCCTGAAAACAGAATTTTTAAAGGCTTCAAAGCTTCTTCTTTTCGGGGCAAGATTGCTTCTTTGCTTTATCCGACAGTGCCGGTATGTGGCGGACATTCATAATATTTTGTTGCATGGGCTATTATGAGCCGGCTTGAGTTTTTGTCTATATAAAATATTTTTAATAACTTGCCGCCGCTTGTGATTGATTGTAACTCTAACACTATATAAATACAATTCAATACCATGAAAAGACATGCATTTTTATTCGTTCTGGCGTTGGGCTCATCTTCCGTGTGGGGACAGCAGGCAAGCGTTTCCGGTCCCGACGGCCAGCTGAGAGTGGACGTATCGGTTGAGGCGGGGATCCCGTCCTATTCGGTAACCTACAGGGGAAAGACCATTCTGGAGAAGTCGCCTCTGGGATTCGTATCGAACGCGGGCGACTTCAGCAGGGGGATGGCCTATGCCGGTGAGAAGACCCGGACGATAGAGGAGGTCTACCGGATGGACCGCATCAAGCGCTCGGAAGTGGAGTACCGCGCGAACGAGCTGACGGTCACGCTCGAGAACGCCGGGAAGAAGCCGCTCGACGTGGTCTTCCGCGTGAGTGACAATGACCTTGCCTTCCGCTACGAGATGCCGCGCTACGGCGATACCGGAAGCATCGTCATCGAGAGGGAGGCGACGGGCTTCGACTTCCCGCCGCAGACCACCGTTTTCCTCACTCCCCAGAGCGACCCGATGATCGGGTGGAAGCGCACCAAGCCGAGCTATGAAGAGGAGTACATCACGGACGCTCCCCTCACCACCCGTTCTCAATACGGGCGCGGATTCACCTTCCCCGGCCTGTTCCGCATCGGCGATGACGGCTGGGCGCTGGTGAGCGAAACGGGGGTTGACTCGAAGTACTGCGCCTCGCACCTGAGCGACGCAACGCCGGAGGGGCTCTTCACCGTAGCTTTCCCCATGCCGGAAGAGAACAACGGGAACGGAACCGTCGCGCCCGGCCTTGCCCTGCCAGGCGTAACCCCGTGGCGTACCGTGACGGTCGGCGACAATCTCAAGCCGATAGTCGAGACCACCGTACCCTGGGATGTGGTCGAACCGCGCTTCGCTTCGGAACATCTGTATAAATATGGTAAGGGAACATGGAGCTGGATCGTATGGCAGGACGCGAGCATCAACTATGAAGACCAGGTGAAGTTCGTTGACCTGGCCTCGGAAATGGGATTCAAATACACGCTGGTCGACAACTGGTGGGATACGAACATCGGCCGGGATGGTATGAAGCGGCTTGCAGAGTATGCGCGGTCCAAAAACGTGGACCTGTTCGTGTGGTACAGCTCAAGCGGCTACTGGAACGACATCGTGCAGGGTCCCACCAACCGGATGGACAGTCCGGTGGAACGGAAGCGCGAAATGAAGTGGCTGAAAGAAATTGGCGCGAAGGGAATCAAGGTGGACTTCTTCGGCGGCGACAAGCAGGAAACGATGAGGCTCTACGAGGCGATCCTGAGCGATGCGGACGACTACGGCCTGATGGTTATCTTCCACGGGTGTACGTTGCCCCGCGGATGGGAGCGCATGTATCCCAACTACGTGGGGAGCGAGGCGGTGCTCGCTTCCGAAAACCTTGTGTTCAGCCAGCACTTCGATGACATGGAAGCGTTCAACGCCTGCCTGCACCCGTTCATCCGCAATGCAGTGGGCTGCATGGAATTCGGAGGGACCTTCCTGAACAGGCGCTACAACCGCACGAACGACGGGGGAACGACACGCAGGACAACGGACGCCTTCCAGCTGGCCACGGCCGTCCTCTTCCAGAACCCCGTGCAGAACTTCGCTCTCACGCCGAACAACCTGACCGACGCTCCCCGGCAGGCGCTGGACTTCCTGAGGGAGGTTCCCACCACATGGGACGAAACGGTATTCATCGACGGCTATCCCGGAGAGTACTGTGTGCTGGCGCGGCGGAACGGGAGCCGGTGGTACATAGCCGGAATCAACGCCCGGAAGGAACCGCTGAAGCTGGATCTGGACCTCCCGATGCTTCAAAAAGGAGATGAAGTGTCATGCTATGCGGACGGAAAGGGGAGAAGCCTGCAGGTGGAGCAGAAGAAAATCAAAAACCCGGCACGGGTGGAGATAGTCATTCAATCCGAAGGGGGATGCATATTGGTGAAGTAAAACGCGCGGATGGTTGCGGATAATTATAAAATTTATAACTTTGCGCAACTAATCATTATAATTATGGAAACTGACAAGCTGATTATTTACAATACTTTGACCCGCAGGAAGGAGCTGTTCGTTCCTTTGCACGCTCCTCATGTCGGGATGTATGTCTGCGGTCCTACCGTATACGGGGATGCTCATTTGGGCCATGCTCGTCCGGCAATCACTTTTGATATTCTTTTCCGCTACCTGAAGCATTTGGGCTATAAGGTGCGTTATGTGCGCAACATTACGGATGTAGGACATCTGGAGCATGATGCGGATGACGGAGAAGACAAGATTGCAAAGAAAGCGCGCCTGGAACAGTTGGAGCCGATGGAAGTTGTGCAATATTATCTGATCCGTTACCATAAGGCGATGGAGGCGCTGAATGTGCTTCCGCCAAGCATTGAACCGCATGCTTCGGGGCATATCATCGAGCAGATTAAGCTGGTGGAGGAGATCCTGAAAAACGGATATGCCTATGTCAGCGAAGGTTCGGTGTATTTTGATGTGGCAAAATATAATAAGGATCATCACTACGGCGTGCTTTCGGGACGCAACCTTGACGATGTGCTCAATACAACCCGTGAACTGGACGGTCAGGAAGAAAAACATAATCCGGCCGATTTCGCTCTCTGGAAATGTGCGCAGCCGGAACACATCATGCGCTGGCCTTCTCCGTGGAGCAACGGATTCCCCGGCTGGCATTGCGAATGTACAGCCATGGGACGCAAGTATCTGGGTGAAACATTCGATATTCATGGGGGAGGAATGGACTTGGTTTTCCCGCATCATGAATGTGAGATTGCCCAGGCTGTGGCTTCTGAGGGACATCAGATGGTGCGCTATTGGATGCACAACAACATGATTACCATCAACGGACAGAAGATGGGCAAGTCGCTCGGCAATTTCATCACGCTTGAGGAGTTCTTTACCGGTTCCAACAAGCTGCTTTCTCAAGCTTATTCGCCGATGACAATCCGTTTCTTCATTCTTCAGGCTCACTACCGCAGTACGGTTGACTTCAGCAATGAAGCGCTGCAGGCAGCTGAAAAGGGACTCGAACGTTTGATGGAAGGATTCAAGAATCTGGAGCGCATTGCTCCTTCTGCAACGACTTCGGGCATAGAACCGGCCGGATTGCGTGAGAAATGCTACGAGGCGATGAATGACGACTTGAATACGCCGATTGTAATTTCTCATCTCTTTGATGCTGTCCGTATGGTAAATACGGTGACTGACAAGAAGGCGACCATCAGTGCAGAAGATCTGGAAGAACTGAAAGATGTGTTCAGTCTGTTCGCGTTTGATATTCTGGGACTGAAGTCGGAAACTGAGAATAATGAGGCTCGTGAAGAAGCGTTCGGCAAAGTTGTTGACATGCTGCTTGAACAGCGTATGAAAGCAAAAGCCAATAAGGACTGGGCTACCAGCGACAAGATCCGTGACAGCCTTTCTGCCTTGGGTTTTGAGGTGAAAGATACAAAAGACGGATTTACATGGAAATTGAACAAATAACGTAAACCGCTTGTTATAAGAAGTATCCTGTCAATTTAATTGGCAGGGTATTTTTTTATATACGGATGAAACTTTTCTTTGTCTGTTTTGTTTTCCACCAGATGGGATACATAAATGGCATCGATTTTGTAATACACTAAAAACAAGAACTTAACTAAATTAAAAAGAAAATGAGAAAGAAAATTGCAATGGTTGCAGCGTTGTTTGCTGCAATGGCTGTGTCTGTGAACGCACAGAAAGCGTATGAAGGTACTGCCTTCTTCGACAACTGGTATATCGGCCTGAACGGCGGCGGAGTCACTCCGCTCTCTCATTCTGCCTTCTGGAAGAACATGCGTGGAGCTGTAGGCCTGGAACTCGGAAAACAGGTAACTCCGGTATTCGGCCTGTCATTTCAGGGGTTGTCTGCTGTGAACACTTCATATAGCCGTACAGCCTTTGATGCACTGACTCTTACTGCCAATGGCAAGATCAACTTGAACAATCTGTTTGGAGGATACCTTGGCAAACCGCGTCTGCTTGAGGTTGAAGCTGTCAGCGGATTCGGCTGGGGACACGACTTCATGAATTCGGGCTATGGAAAGGACGACAGTTATCTGACCGCCCGTTTTGGAGCAAGCTTGAATTTTAATCTGGGCGCAGAGAAAGCATGGTCTGTCAACATCAAGCCTGCAGTAGTATGGCGTATGGACGGAACCGCACTGAATGTTAACAGATCGGCAATGGAACTTCTGGCTGGTGTGACCTACCACTTCCGCGGAAGCAATGGCAAGCACTATATGACGATCCAGCGTCCGTACGATGCGTGTGAGGCAGAGGCGTTGAATAAAAAAGTTAACGCATTGCGCGCAGAGGTTGAACTCAAAAGAGAAGCGCTGGATAATAGCGCGGCACGTGCCAACGAATTGCAGGACGCTTTGGAAAAATGTCGGAAGGAACTTTCGGAATGTCAGAATGCGCCGATCGAAACAATCGTTAAGAACAGCCATACCATGTCGCTTGAGTCAGTCGTTACTTTCCGTCAGGGAAGCACTTCGGTAGGCTCCGATCAGATTCCGAATGTTGAGCGTATCGCTACATATATGAAGAATCATCCGGGAAGCACTGTTTCAATCAAGGGGTATGCTTCTCCCGAAGGAAGTGCAGAGGTAAATGCACGCATAGCACAGCAACGTGCGGATGCAGTGAAGAAGATACTGGTGAACAGATACAAAATCAGTGCAAGCCGTATCTCGGCAGAAGGACAGGGCGTTGGAAATATGTTCTCGGAAGCCGACTGGAACCGGGTAAGTATTGCTACGCTGAGCGATGAAGGTGCAGAATAAAGCTTTTGAATATTGACTGCAAAGGGACGGATGCCTGCGGGTGTCCGTCTTTTTTTGTTGGCAGACCGACTTTTTGTCATGTCAGATCTGATGTGTATGCATTTCCTGAAGCTTTGGATCACGAGGCTTTGCCGGAATGTCGGAACAGCTTTCTTTCACCACAAGAGGTTGTGTCGAAATGCCGGCACAACCTCTTTGTCTTAAGTTATTTCATTTGGGGAGATCTTTATTTTCCTTCTTCCACGATCGAAGTCAGCGGATGCCGGTTGCCTTCGATGTTTGTCAGGAATGCCTTGGCTGAGCCGAAGTTCAGGTACATGTCCAGGCGGACGGGAAGGTGGTTGCGGTCGTCTGTCACGTAGAATGTGATGACCTCTTTTTCTTTCCCTTCAGCGGTATATTCGACCAGTGAGAACACTAGGCAGCGATAAGTGACATTGTTTTCCGACTTGAAGTTTTCCTTGCCGCGGTAGATAAGTGTCTGTTTTTCGATCGCTCTTCCCGTTGCCATGGAAAACAGAATCTTTTGCCCTACTTTATAGTCTGTCGGATCGTATGAGCGGGCCTGTAGCAGGATGCTCAGCATATCGTATACACAGACCTCCATTTCATCGTGGTGCTTGTCTGTATTTCCTCTAAGCGTGCGTTGCTGGTCGACGATGCACAGTCCGTTCCGGTAGCTGAAGTTTACTTCGTCTACTGTGTACCGCTTTCCTTCTTCAGCTCCTTTGCGGAAATACACCGGCACCAGATCCTTTGTCGTTATGCAGGTCAGCGTGTCGCGCATTTTGAAGAAGAAGTCTATCTTTTTGTTTGTATACGATTCCAGGTCTGTCCTCAGGCAGGGCATCCCTTTGTAGGTTGCTTCGTTTACTGTCATTTTTGCCCATCCGGCATTGATCCAGATGAACTTCCAGTTGAACTTCAGTTCGTACGACAGAGTTTCGCCCGGCTTGATGGCGTCGTTTACCGCGCCGCATTGTGCTTTAGCTGCCATGCTTCCTATCAGAAGGCAGAGGCAAAGAATCAGTTTTCTCATGTTCTTCCTAATTTACGTGCCCGCTCTTTGTTGCGGTCCTTGATTTTTTTGGCTTCTTCTGGTTTCTGTTTCTTTATTTCATCCAACTTTTGTTTGTCGAGCGGCACGGCATGAATGTCCCATGTTTCCTCGAACTCGAAGTTAGCCTTCATTTCCCAAACTTTGGGAAAATAGAAAACTTCTTCCGGCTGGATTTTATTCTCATAGTTTCCTGTATCCCATACACCGTTATTATTCCTGTCGTTTATCAGGCGGATATAGTATTTGGTGCTGGGCTGGAGGAAATAAAAGTCGCATGTGTTCTTGTCGGTAACGGTCTGCTGGCGCACCACGGCATCGCTGCTGTTCAGCAATTGCACGATGGCATGAGGGCCTGCCCCTATGATATTCAGGTAGAGCGTGCCGTATTCTTCAAGCGTTTTCACTTTCAGCTTGTTTTCGGTCTTGTTCGTATACAGTCCGTAAATGCCCTTGATGGCAAGCGAGTCGATGGTGAGCTGATACTCCTGCCCCGGCTCCCAGTTTGCAAGAATCTGATATTGCCTGTGAACCCCGGAGTCGGCTCTGAAGATGAACGGGGTTTCCTGCCATACGGAGTCTACCATTACGGCCAGATGAATGCCGGAGGTATCGATATGTTCAACCGGCTCTTCAAATCTGAGCACAACGTTTTTGTTGATGTCCAGGCTAGAAGGAGCATCGACCGTCATGGCAAAGAACTTGGGCTCTGCCTTGATGGTATCGCCTCGCTTTTCCCTTCTTTTCCGTTCTTTCTCTTCTTTCTTCCGCGCGTCTTCCGCCATTGCCAGGCGGCGCTCCTTGTTGATTTTGTTCATCATCCGCAAGGTATCTGTCTTGGGAACCAGTTTTCCCAGGGTGTCTGTGGCAAGATAATCCATCTGGAAGGTCAGCGTGTCGCGTTCGCAGAGCGTCGTATCCTTTATCCAGTATCGGATGGTATCGTGGCGTGCGTTGCTTTCGATTACGAACGCGTCTTTCTCGTCAAAGTCAAGTCCCTTGATTGTAGGAAGCGTATCGGCCTTTGCACTGAAATACAGAGAAAAGCGGTTCAGTTGCTCCCGTTCGCTCTTTACCAGATACTGCATGGGATTTTCTTCCTTGAATGCGCGGAGAATGAGATCGTCGGGCATGAAGCGGGTGTATTTCACTTCATAAATCGTGTCGTAGGCCAGCGTGTCGAGTTCGTTCCATACGGTATCCTGCCTTACGGCCGGAGCCATGCTTGGGATGACCAGCGAATCCTGCCAGGCGATGGCTTCCGTTTTCGAATCAAACAGGTAGTTCTGGTTTCCGTCCTGAAGCGCATAGATGCGGTATTTTCCCGGAGCGACTCCGCGGATGGTGAAATGCCCGCGGCTGTCTGTGCGCGAAATGCGCGCGAAAGGCAGTTTGGTGAATGCCGTGTCGTTCAGATCCTTGTGAAGGCCCACTTGAATGCCCTTTATCGGTTCCAGATCCTGGGCGTTGAGCACGGTGCCCGACACCTCCATCGTGTCGATATGTTCTCCCGTTGAGAATGCATAGGCAAAGTTGCCCAGCGGATTGTCTTCGTTGTTGTCTACGATTGCGTCGCCGAAGTCCACCGTATAAGTCGTGTTCTCCTGCAGCGTGTCGAAGAACTCCACCAGCACTCTGTGTCCGCTCACTTTTACTTCGGGAGCTTCTTTTTGGGGAGGAGAGATGATGACCTTTTCCGAAGGCTTGTCGAGCTTGATGTATTCGTCAAACTCGATGGATATTTTCTTCCGTTTGTTGTTGGTTGCGTTCGGTTCGGGCGTGGCGCGCACGAACTTCGGCGGAGTTTCATCGTATGGTCCCCCGTCGGGCTGTCCGGTGCTGGCGCATGCATAGAAGCCGATGATAATCAGCAGCAGAGCGATGTATTTGGGAATCGGTTTCATTCGGTTTTTAGCGGTTTAATGGTTCAGTTGCAGGATTTCGTCTATATAGTTTCGGTTGTTGCTGAGCCGGGGCACTTTATGCTGCCCTCCCAATTTGCCTTTTTGCTTCAGCCAGTCGTGGAACAGATTGGGACGTGCCACGATGATTTCCAGCTTTTGCAGGGTGATGTCCTTGCGCCGTTTGGCCTCGTAGTCGGAGTTGATTTCCTGAAGCGACCGGTCGAGTATGTCGCGGAACTTTTCGAGCGAATCCGGCATGACGCTGAATTCTATCAGCCACTGGTGCCGGCATTTTGCGTCCGCATCCATAAATACGGGGGCCGCCGTGTATTCGAGCACCTGTGCTCCTGTTGCGGCACAAGCCTGCGCCAGTCCCTTTTCCGCATTGTCCACCATCAGCTCTTCGCCGAAAGCGTTGATGAAGTGCTTTGTGCGTCCGGAGATGATGAACTTGTACGGATTCTTTTGGGTGAACTTTACCGTATCTCCCAGGATATACCGCCACAGCCCGCACGAAGTGCTGATGACGATGGCATAGTTCCGTCCCACTTCCACGCCGGTGAGAGGCACGATATGCGGTTCCGGGTCGTCGATTTCTTCCAGCGGAATGAATTCGTAGAACACGTCATAGTCAATCATCAGCAGCATGGCAGGGTCGTTCAGGTTGCTTTGGAGCCCGAAAAAGCCTTCGCTGGCGTTGTAGGTTTCCATGTAGTGCATCTGGCTTCCCGGTATCAGCTGCCTGTATTGTTCGCGGTATGGCGTGAAGCATACGCCCCCGTGGAAGAACACCTCCAGGTTGGGCCACACTTCGTTCAGGTGTTTCGCTCCTGTCTTCTCAAGAATGCGTTTGATGACGGCAAGCATCCATGAGGGAACGCCCGAGATGTTGGTCACGTTCTCGTGGATGGTTGTTTCGGCTATGCGCTCCACCTTTTCTTCAAATTCGCTGAGCAGCGCGATTTCCTTGCTCGGAACGCGGATAAAGTTTACCAGCGGGTTGATGTTCTGGATCAGAATGGCCGACAGGTCGCCCACCAGGCTGTCTTTCACGTTGTAGTTGGGGCTGTGGCTTCCTCCCAGAATCAGTCCCTTGCCCGAGAAGAACCGGCTTTCGGGATTTTCCGCCAGATAAAGCGCGACGGCGTCAACTCCTCCCTTGTAGTGTATTCCGTGCAGACCGTCCTGGCTCACCGGGATGAATTTGCTTTTGTCGTTTGTCGTTCCGGAGGATTTGGCATACCAGATAATCTTTCCCGGCCATAGCACGTCTTCTTCTCCGTGCCTCATCCGGTCGATGTAGCCTTTTGCTTCTTCGTAGGTCTGGATGGGTACGCGCCGGAAATCCTCATAGGTCCGTATGTGCGCGTAGTCGTATTTCTTTCCCCACTCCGTCGGAGCGGCCTGCTGTATCAGTTTCTGGAATACCCGGTTCTGAATGGCTTCTGTTTCAGTGGCATACTTTTCGATAGCCCTCTGCCGCGAACCGAATATTTTTCCTATCACTTTTGTTGTATTCATTTGCTGTCTTTATTTCAACACTCCATCTGCAAAGGTAATTTTTTCTTTCCAATTTTTTGTGCGGCGTGTATTATTTTTCCCTTAGTGGCGACTTTTGGCTACTTTTTTCTTACCTTTACATCACAAATTTAAATGCGGTAGACTATGAAAGTAGGAATCTTGACTTCAGGCGGTGATTGTCCGGGCATCAACGCTACGATTCGCGGGGTATGCAAAGCGGCCGTCAACCATTATGGAATGGAAGTGTACGGCATCCGGAACGGCTTCAGAGGGTTGCTGGACGATGATATTGTCCGGCTGGACAATAATTCGCTGACGGGCTTGCTGAATTTGGGCGGCACGATTCTGGGAACGTCCCGCGTCAAGCCGTTCAAGCGGAGAGGGAGCGGCGCCTTTTCAGAAGACAAGCCGGCCATCCTGCTTCAGACAATCAAAGACCACCAGTTGGACTGCATTGTGTGCATCGGCGGAAACGGCACGCAGAAAACCGCCGCACGGCTGGCCGAAATGGGAGTGAATGTGGTGGGGATTCCGAAAACAATAGACAACGACGTGTGGGGAACTGATGTTTCGTTCGGGTTCGATTCGGCGGTTTCTATCGCTACCGACGCTATCGACCGCTTGCACTCGACCGCGAGTTCGCACCAGCGTGTGATGGTGATTGAGGTGATGGGGCATAAGGCCGGATGGATAGCCCTTTACTCGGGCATGGCCGGGGGAGGCGACATCATTCTGCTTCCTGAAATTCCGTACGACATGCATCGGATAGGCGACGCGATTATCGACCGGCTGAAGCGGGGAAAGCCCTACTCTATCGTGGTTGTGGCAGAAGGCATCCAGACCTTGGGCGGAAAGAAGGCCGCTCAATATATAGCGGAAGAAATAGAATATGAAACAGGGTTTGAAACGCGCGAAACGGTGCTGGGCTATATTCAGCGCGGAGGTGCCCCGACGGCTTACGACCGCAATCTGGCTACCCGTATGGGAGGCCATGCGGTGGACCTGATTGCCCAGGGACGTTTCGGAAAGATGGTCGCGCTTCGTGGCGACAGCATTGACTCGGTTGCTCTGAGTGAGGTGGCCGGCAAGCTGAAGCTGGTTACGGAAGAACACGACCTGGTTGTGCAGGGCCGCCACATGGGGATCTGCTTCGGATAATCCTGGCACCGTGCGGGGAAGAAAAATTGCACTGTTCCGAAAATTATTCTATCTTTGTCTTGTTGTTTTTACCTCTTCACTGGAGTGATACGATGTCCTCACTGCAGTGGGGAGAACGCATCACTCCAGTGAAACGAACGTATCACTCCAGTGAAGAGATAAATTGAAACCGATGTTTAACCTTAACCGACGGATTGAAAGAAATGGCAATCAAGTTTGAATTTTATCGTACGCCCGATACGGAGGGCACATCAAAGAAACGTTATTATGCGCGCGTGGTCAATTTCCGGCATGTCAGCACAGATGCCCTGGCGAGCAGCATACAGCAACGATGTACGCTGACAGAGGCCGACGTGCATGCGGTGCTGGTTTCGCTTGGGCAGGAACTGGCCTGGCATCTGAAAGAAGGAGAGCGGGTGCACGTAGAAGGGCTGGGATATTTTCAGGTAACGCTGAAATGCCCGGAAACCAAGAATCCGAAAGATACACGCTCGAGGGACGTGAAGGTCAGAACCGTGCGCTTCCGCCCCGACAAACGCTTGCTTGAACTGATGCGCAATGCGGAAACCGAACGCTCGGATATCCGTCCGCATTCGGCGAAGTGTCCGGATGAAAAGCTTGAGAAGCTGCTGGCGGAATTTTTCGGGAACGGGGAGGTGCTTACAAGACAGAAGCTGGAAGACATTTGCGGCTTTACCCGTTCTACTGCGGCAAGGGTGATAAAGAAGCTTGTGGAAGAAGGCCGGCTGAAGAACGTGGGGGCGCGCACCCATCCCATTTATGTTCCGGCAAAAGGAAATTTCGGCAAGTGATGTGCCGGAATATAGTTTGAAGCGCAAAGGCACAAATGCGCGTTTGTCAAGATCTGCAGTCTGATGGCGTTCTTTTGTGCCTTTGTGTCCTAGTCCTGTTCGGATAGTTTCATCGCATCCTTTTCTTTTTCTACCTCAAGAAAGGCTGCGTTTTCAGCTTCCGAGATGATCCGTTCGATGTCTTCATATTTCTCGGCCGGAAGTTCGGCTTTTGTTTCCGTTGCGGTCAGGGCTGTAGAGCCGGCATTTTCTTGTTTCTCGGGGAGTGAATCTCCTGTCTTTTCTTGTGCCTGCATCTCTTCTTCATTCTTCATCTCTCTTTCTTTCTTGGCTGCAAAGATTAAGTCGATGAAGGCCGCATCGTTTTTTATTTTTTTCAGGCTTTTGTGGGCGGCTTCCTGCTGCGATTCTTTCTTGGAGTATCCTTTCCCTCTTCCTGCCGGGATGCCTTCGATGTTTATCTGCGTTTCGAACACGGGGCTTTGGCTGTCGTCTACCGACTGTTCCAGCAGAATAAATTCGATGGCAAATTTGTTCTTCTGGCTCCACTCGATGAACTTCGACTTGAAGTTGACCTCTTTTCGTGAAACCTGCTCAATGTCCAGATAGTTCGTCATGATGCGCTTGCTCATGAATCTCATGCAGGCATCATATCCGCGGTCAAGATAGATGGCTCCTATAAGTGCCTCGAAAGCGTTTCCGCACATATAGCTGTTGTGGGCCGACTGGCGTGTGGTAAATTTGATCAGTTTGTCAAGCCCTATCTCTACGGCGATGCGGTTCAGCGTTTCGCGCTGGACGATTTTAGAGCGCGTATTGGTGAGGAAGCCTTCACGTTTTCCTCCGAAATGCCTGTATACGATATCACCTACGACTGCGTCTAGGATAGCGTCGCCCAGAAATTCCAGTCTTTCGTTGTTCAGAAGTCTTCCTTCCTGCGATTTTATTGAGGATGACTTGTGCAGAAGTGCCTGCTTGTAGAGCTCGATATTCTTTGGATAGAATCCCAGAATCTTGTAAAAACAAAGATAAGACTCCCTGTCCTTTCGGAAAAGAAGCCTTATCTTGTCAATAATATTGCTAAACACAATTATTCAGTGTATTTTTTTACAATTATACATGCATTGTGTCCGCCGAAACCGAATGTGTTGCTCAAAGCGGCGCGAACCGTACGCTTCTGTGCTTTGTTGAACGTGAAGTTCAGGCTGTAGTCGATGTTCTCGTCGTTGTCGCCTTCTTCATGGTTGATAGTCGGAGGAACAATGTCGTTCTTTACAGACAATACGCTTGCAATGGCTTCTACACCTCCGGTAGCTCCCAGCAAGTGTCCTGTCATTGATTTCGTAGAGCTGATGTTCAGTTTGTAGGCATGTTCGCCGAAAAGCTCTTTGATGGCTTTCACTTCCGAGATGTCGCCTACTGGAGTAGAGGTTCCGTGAACATTGATGTAGTCAATGTCTTCCGGCTGCATGCCTGCATCTTCCAGTGCATTTTTCATCACGAGCTTGGCTCCCAGACCGTCCGGATGGGAAGCTGTGAGGTGGTAGGCATCGGCAGAAGCGCCTGTTCCGGCCACTTCGGCATATATTTTCGCTCCGCGTGCCTTTGCATGTTCCAGCTCTTCAAGGATCAGGCATCCTGCACCTTCTCCCATAACGAATCCGTCGCGGCTTGCGCTGAAAGGACGCGATGCGCGTGCCGGGTCGTCATTGCGTGTAGACAATGCGTGCATGGCATTGAATCCTCCTACGCCTGCCGGGAAAATGGCTGCTTCGGCACCGCCTGTAACGATGATGTTTGCCTTGCCCAGACGGATGTAGTTGAATGCATCTGCAATGGCATTTGAAGAAGAGGCACATGCTGAGGTGGTTGTAAAGTTCGGTCCGTGGAAGCCGTACATGATCGATATTTGTCCGGAAGCGATGTCAGCAATCATTTTAGGTATGAAGAACGGGCTGAACTTCGGACCGATTGTGTCTTTGGTCTGTTCATATCCTCCCACTTCCTCTTCGAAAGTATGGATTCCGCCGATTCCTACTCCTAGAATGACGCCGATTCTGTTCAGATCTTCTTTTTCTACATCTATCCCTGCGTCAGTAACGGCTTCTTTTGCTGCTACGACGGCATATTGGGTATAGAGGTCCATCTTGCGTGCTTCCTTGCGGTCGATGAAATCGGTCGCGTTGAAGTTTTTTACTTCGCAAGCGAACTGAGTCTTGAATTTAGACGCATCAAAATGAGTAATAGGTCCTGCTCCGCTGACACCGTTGACAAGGTTGTTCCAGAATTCTGGAACTGTATTTCCTACGGGAGTCAGTGCACCAAGACCTGTTACTACTACTCTCTTTAATTCCATAAAATAGAATTAATTATTTAGCGTTAGCCTCGATATAAGAGATAGCGTCGCCTACAGTCTGGATTTTTTCTGCCTGATCGTCGGGAATCTGAATGCCGAATTCCTTTTCGAATTCCATAATCAATTCTACAGTATCCAATGAGTCTGCACCCAAATCGTTGGTGAAGCTAGCTGTTGGAACAACTTCTGATTCTTCTACGCCCAATTTATCAACGATAATTTTCTGTACTTTTGATGCAATTTCAGACATAATTCTAATTTTTTAGGTTTATAAATAAGATAATTTATTGATTTTTCGGTGCAAAGGAATAAATATTTCTTGGCTTAAACAAATATTCTTGCAAATAAATGTTGTTTCTTTGCACAATTTTATATACGTTGTGCATAAAATAGGAGGTTGTTATGAAAAAAATAGCGGTTTTGGCATCAGGCGAAGGAACAAACGCCGAGCGGATTATCAGATACTTCAAAGAGAAGCGTACGGCAGAAGTGGCATTGGTAATTTCTTCCCGGCCATCAGCAGGAGTTATAGAACGTGCCCGTCGCTTAGGTGTTGTATGTAAGACAGTTGTCCCTTCGGAGTTCCGTTCGGGTGAAGCGCTCCGGCTGTTGCAGGAGGCAGAGATTGACTTTGTTGTGCTGGCCGGCTTCCTTTCGCGCATTCCCGATGAGATGGTTCATGCGTATGAGGGGCATATGGTAAATATCCATCCTTCTCTTCTGCCGAAGTTCGGAGGGAATGGAATGTACGGCATGCACGTGCATGAAGCGGTGCTTGCGGCCGGAGAGAAGGAGAGCGGCATTACGATTCAGTATATCAATGAGAAGTATGATGAAGGCGACTATGTGTTTCAGGCAGCATGTCCTGTGCTTCCGGAAGACACTCCTGAGTCGCTGGCTGCCCGGGTGCATGAACTGGAATACCGGTACTATCCGGAGGTGATTGAAAAGCTGCTGGCGGAATAGCCGCGGCAGGATGCATTGGTGATTTTGTGATTTTCTGCACAGTTAATTGTGAGTTCTGAAAACTTTCTTTACATTTGCCCTTATTACAAACCTTTAAATAAAAGCAATATGACTTTTACAGAACTGAGCAACCCGATTTTTGTGCAAGTTATTGATGATTATCATAAATACGACTGTGTAGACGCTCCGATCGTCAATCCTTATCCATTGAAAAGCATTGAGTATTATTTGTACTTGAAATGTTGGATTGATACGGTTCAATGGCATTTGGAAGATCTGATCCGCAATCCGGAGATTGATCCGGTTGAGGCTCTTGCTTTGAAGAGGCGCATTGACAAGTCCAATCAGGACCGTACGGATCTGGTTGAACTGATAGACAGTTATTTCCTCGACAGGTATAAAGGGGTGAGTGTTCTTCCTGATGCGACGATCAATACGGAAAGTCCTGCATGGGCGGTGGACCGCCTGTCGATCCTGGCTTTGAAGATTTATCACATGCGCAAGGAGGTTGAACGTACCGATACGGATGAAGCGCATAAGCTGCAGTGTGAATCAAAGCTCAATGTCTTGCTGGAACAGCAGACGGACTTGTCAGCGGCTATTGATCAGTTGCTTGCGGATATAGAGGCAGGACGCAAATATATGAAAGTCTACAAGCAGATGAAAATGTATAATGATCCGTCGTTGAATCCCGTTTTATACGGCAAAAAATAAGCTTGATGGCAAAAATATTGGCGATTCGTTTTTCGGCACTGGGTGACGTTGCAATGACTGTCCCAGTGCTTTATTCATTTGCCAAGGCCTATCCCCAACATCAGCTGGTGATGCTGAGCCGTTCTGCTTTGGCTCCGCTTTTTGCTTATGCGCCGTCTAACGTTACCTTTAAGGGCGTAGACCTGAAGAGCGGCTACAAAGGCTTTGGAGGGCTCTTGCGCCTTTATTCAGAATTGAGGGGGGAGAAGTTTGATGCCGTCGTAGACCTGCATGATGTGCTTCGTACCAAGGTGCTGCGCTTGTTTTTCCTTATGGATGGGGTGCGTGTTGCTCATATTGACAAGGGACGGAGAGAAAAGCACCGGCTGGTGTCTGCAAGAAATAAGGTCAAGTCGCCTCTGGAATCATCTTTTTCCCGCTACAGGGATGTTTTCCGGTGTTTGGGCTATTCATTTCCGTTCAATTTCAAATCTGTTTTTGAATCAGGAAAGTCATTTCCTTCTTTGCCGGAGGGTTTCGGTGAAAAGGAGGAAGGATGTAAATGGATTGGCATCGCTCCTTTTGCTGCACATAAAGGAAAAATCTATCCTTTGCTGTTTCAGCATAAAGTTGTCCGTCTTTTATCGTCTGTGTCCGGGGTACGTATCTTTTTGTTTGGCGGAGGAAATCGGGAAAAAGAGATTTTATCTGCCTGGGAAAAGGAATTTCCTTGTGTAACCTCTGTTGTCGGATGCTTGAAGATGGACGAAGAGCTTGCCTTGATGAGCAAGCTGGACGCAATGTTTACCATGGATTCGGGCAACATGCATTTGGCTTCGCTTGTGGGCACACCTGTCGTTTCTGTATGGGGAGCCACACATCCTTATGCCGGCTTTATGGGCTGGAACCAGCAGCCGGAGAATATCATTCAGCTTGACTTGCCTTGCCGTCCGTGTTCGGTATATGGCAACAGACCCTGTCGTTGGGGAGATTACCGCTGCTTGAACGGCATCTCTCCCGAAAAGATCGTTGAGCGGATAAAGAAGTTAACCGAGTGACTGCATGTCGTGCAGTCGCTTGTAGTATCCTTGTTTCTTGATCAGTTCGTCGTGTGTGCCTCGCTCAACAATCTGACCGTTGTACAAAACATAGATCTCGTCCGCATTTTTGATTGTTGACAGCCGGTGTGCGATGGCTATGGTTGTGCGCGTCTTCATCAACCGTTCAAGCGCCTCCTGCACCAGTCTTTCCGATTCCGTGTCGAGTGCGGAGGTAGCTTCATCCAGAATGAGTATCGGAGGATTCTTGAGAATAGCGCGTGCGATGCTGATGCGTTGGCGCTGGCCTCCCGAGAGCTTGCTTCCACGGTCGCCGATGTTCGTGTTGTATCCTTCGGGCTTTTCCATGATAAAGTCGTGTGCATTGGCTATTTTTGCTGCTGCTATCACTTGTTCCATGGTTGCATTCTCTACACCGAAGGCAATGTTGTTGAAGAATGTATCGTTGAAGAGGATCGCCTCTTGGTTTACATTGCCGATCAGACTCCGCAAGTCGTGGATGCGAAGGTCTTTGATGTTTGTCCCGTCGATGGTTATTTCGCCTTCTTGCACGTCGTGGTAACGCGGGAGAAGATCTACAAGGGTTGATTTTCCTGATCCGGACTGTCCCACCAGTGCGATGGTCTTGCCTTTTGGTATTACGATATTGATGTGTTTCAGCACCTCTTTTTTCCCGTCGTAGCTGAAGGATATGTCCTTGAATTCTATTTTTTCATTCAGGTCGCTCAGCGTTTTCGGATGCTCCGCTTCCTTTATCGGATTTTCTGCTTTCAGGATCTTGTCGATGCGTTCCATGGAAGCCAGTCCTCGCGGAATATTGTAGCTTGCCTTTGAGAACTCTTTCAGCGGGTTGATAATGCTGTAGAGAATGACCATGTAGAAAATAAAGGTAGAAGCGTCAATCGGAGCGTTGTTCGAAAGGATCAGCGAACCTCCGAACCACAAAACGGCTACGATGAGCAGTGTCCCGAGGAATTCACTCATCGGATGGGCTGATGACTGGCGGATAGCCACCTTGTTGACCGCGTCACGGTAGTCGTTGCAGCATTTCTCGAAACGGCTGGTCATCTTCTTTTCGGCGATGAATGCCTTGATGATGCGCAATCCTCCTAGGGTTTCTTCCAGTTGCGACATGGTGTCGCTCCAGCGGTTTTGCGCGTCGAGCGACTGACGTTTCAGCGCACGGCCCACTTTGCCCATCAGCCAGCCCATGGAAGGCAATACCAGAATCGTGAACAGGGTCAGTTGCCAACTGGTTATAACCAGTGTGGCAAAATAAGAAAGAATCAGAATCGGATTCTTGAGCAGCATGTCCAGCGAACTGGTAACGGAAGTTTCTACCTCATTGACGTCCCCGCTCATACGTGCGATAATGTCCCCTTTCCGTTCTTCGGAAAAAAATCCCAAGGGCAGTTCCACCACTTTTCTGTAGACAAGCAGGCGGATATCCCTTACTACTCCTGTACGCAGCGGGATCATGATGGCTGACGAGCCGAAGTAGCAGGCTGTTTTCAGCATGGTCATGAAGCCGAGGAAAAGGCCGAGGAAGAGCAGTGTAGTTGCCGGTCCGAAATTTTCAATCAGTTGGGTGGTGTAGTAATAGAAGTTGTTCATGACCACGTCCTTCGCGCTTGCGCTTCCCCATTCCATGAAACGGTATACTTTGTCGTTTTCTCCGGTCTTGAAAAGGATGTTCAGTATTGGAATCAGCAGCGAAAACGAGAAGATGTTGAATACCGCCGACAAAATGTTCAGCAGGATAGACCAGCCCAGATATTTTTTATAAGGCGATACAAACCGCCGCATCAGTTGGAAAAATTCTTTCATGTGGTAGAACGGAATGTTTAATAATTTACAAAGGTAATGGATTTTTTTGTAGTTTTGCTACTGAAACGTAATTTAAGCATCCTCCATGAAGTTATTATATTATTTTGTTTTTTGCGGCTGGTATCTTCTTTCGTTGATTCCTTTGCGTCTGCTGTATGTCGTATCTGATGTTTTATATGTGCCCCTTTACTATCTGGTACGCTACCGCAGGAAGGTTGTCCGCAAGAATCTGACCGCTTCGTTTCCCGAAAAAAGTATCGGGGAGATTGTCCGCATCGAAAAAAAGTTCTACCGTTTCTTTTGTGATTGTGCAATGGAAAACATCAAACTTTTTTCCATGTCGAAAGAACAGATAATGAAGCGCATGACGTTTTCCGGAGCCGATGCGATGGCGTCTGATCTGGAACAGACAGGAAAGAACTTCGGATTTATTTATTTGGGCCACTATTGCAACTGGGAATGGATTGCATCGTTGGCATACTGGTATCCTCCGCAGATCCATAGCAGCCAGATTTACCATCCTCTATACAACAAGACCTTTGACAGGCTTTTCCTCTATATGAGGAGCCGTTTCGGGGGAGAGTGCATCCCGATGAAGGACACGCTCCGGCGCATCATTGCGTTGAAGCGTCAGAAGCAGCTTACAATGATCGGATTCATAGCTGATCAGGCGCCCAAATGGAACAGCATACACCACTGGACTCCTTTTCTCCACCGCGACACTTCGTTCTTTATCGGAACGGAACAGATTGGAAAACAAGTGGGAGCCGTCATCTATTTTGCTGATGTCAGGCGGATAAAGCGGGGGTATTATCATTGCGACCTGAAGCGGATAACGGTATCTCCCGAAGAGTATCCGGATTATGAACTTACAGACCGTTATGCAGCTTTGCTGGAAGAGATGATCCGGCGTGAACCTGCCTATTGGCTTTGGACTCATAACCGATGGAAACGGACAAAGGAAGAATGGGAGCGCAGGCAGAGTGAGGAGAAATGTTAGAAACGTTTTGCGTAGACTCCTTAAAAAACGAGACCGCTTCTCTATAGCTTTGCGAAAAGTGCTGGAATGTTCGGATGCTGCTATCCTGCATTTCAGCACTTTTCTGCCGTAAAATGAGTCTTTTGAGCTTTCGGGCTTCCTTTGAGTGTCAATGTCCGCGCTTTGTTAGTTTTATCCAAAATACGACGTAATACAGTTTGCAAAGGAACCTGATTCTATCCCATCCCTTGTCCAGCTCCTTCACGATGCGTATATTCTCCTGAAGCCCTTTTATGCGCTGTGTGTTGGAGATTCCGCGGGAATCGTAGACCGCAACAGTGACCGGTACGTGTAAAAAGTGATAGCCCAATAGACGGCAGTGCTTGAAGAAAAACAAGTCGGCAGACATCTTGAACTTTGTGTTGAATGGTGTGGCTTTCAAAATGGATGTCTTGACAAAAGCCGCTTGGTGGCAAAAATACATCCGCTGCTTATTGCAAGGTTCGGATGCTGTTTTTAGTTTCAGTTCCCCATTTTTTGTGGTGAATATATCTCCGTAGAGGACATCATATTTTTCGTCATCTGCATATAGGGCTATGTTGCTCAGAACGTGGCTGTCTGCAAAAGTATCACCGGCATTCATAAAGATAATCCATTTGTTCTTTGCATGTTGTATGCCTTTGTTCATACCCTGATAGATGCCTCCGTCCGGTTCCGAACACCAATAAGACAGTTGGTCCTGGTATTTACTTATGATGTCAGCGGTTCCGTCGGTGGATCCTCCGTCAATAATGATATATTCTTTGAAAGGATACTCCTGCTGCAAGACACTCTCTATGGTTTTAGAAATCAGTTTTGAGCTGTTGAGCGAAACCGTAACGATGCTGAATGTGCATTTCTTGTTCATGGCTTGTTTTTCAGTCTTTTAAAGATACTGCAGATTTTTTCTGTTAAAGACGGTTTCCAGCTATGCGCGCAATAATGGATAGCATAAGATGTTGGAGTTACCTCATGTTTGTTTCCTGCAAAAATTTCAGACCGGAATATTTTGATGTTTTCTTTCAAGTCCTGATCCGCATCAATATACCGGAATCCATACTTTTCTGCAATTCTTGCATAAATTAACGGTGAAAACATGTCTGCCGGCAATGCGTTGGAGAATGTTTTCGAATGATACCAGTCAAGTACGTCTTTTACGAATCGGCATCCAGGCTGCGCGCCCATTACCGCTGCCTGTATCTGCATGCCGGAGATGTATTCTTCTCCGATGCGTGTTCCGTTTGTTGTAATGGATTTGATAGAGCCTGTTTTTTCCAGCTGTGTAGGATGATGCTCTATGCTTGAAATGAAGTTGTATGAACGGAATTCATCAAACCTTTTCAGTACCTTTACATCAGAATCCAGATAAAATCCACCTTCTGTGTATAATGCATACATGCGTATATAGTCGGCTGCAAAAGCCCATTTGCGTGCCTTGACAGCTTCTTTTACGTAAGCCGGAGCCGAATTCAGATCAAAATTCTCCAGATTCCATAATTTCCATTCGTAGTCGGGCATCACTTTTTTCCATGTCTTCATGCATTTTTTTATTTTGGCAGGATACGGATCTCCGCTCAGCCAGCAGAAGTGAATAACTTTGGGTATCATATGTTTGTCATTTAAAAAGATTCTTTATGCGTTCTTTCCTTTCATGTCTGGCTTCCAGTTCTTCAAGGTATGCGGTTGCCTTGTTTAGCGTGTCGGCAACAGGCCAGTTCCTTTTTTCTGCGTAGGCAGAAATCATGAAACTGAACAGATCTCTGCGGTGCGTTAGGGTGCTGAGGTTTTTTATGCACGTGTCCTTGTCGGGGAGCGATTCATAAAATTTCGAGCGGTTGATGTCAATGACAGTGAACGAATAATGCCCGGATTCCTGGTTCTTGCGGAATAGGAAGTTTCCCAGATTCAGGTCGCCATGTATGATTCCCTTGTCGTGCATGTGTATCACGTGTCCAATAAGGTCTTCTGCAAGTTGTTTGTCGAAGTCCTTTTCCGGAACCAGTGTAGGGAACGCCGGAGGGTCCGGGCATGTGGTTGAAACGAAATATCCGGTGGTAAACAAGCCGTGTTCGTAATCCTCTATATATGCGATTTCCTGTGGCGTACAGATGCCTCTTTCTCTGAATATGGCAGCATAGCGGTAGGCACGTTCAGCCTTGGTGCTTTTGAAGAAAGTGTAGGCAACCTGTTGTGCCGGATTTACCCTTTTGAATCTTTTTATTGTGACGGGTACGCCTTGGATATTGAAATTCCGGATGGAGTTTCTTCCTTCATAGACAATGACACCTTTTGCGGAATTGAAGAGGGCGGAGATGTCTTGAATCTCATTTTTCAGATTTTGGAATTCCGGAGCTATGACGATTTTCATTTTTTCTCTGATGATAATAATGAGTGATACAGTTTCATTAGTTGCCCGGCCTGTTGTTCTTCGGAGAAGCGGTCGGCGTATTTTCTGCCTTGTTCTGCCATGTATTCTCTTTTCTCTGGGTTCTTCAGCAGCTGGTTCAACGCTGACGCCATTCCTTCCACGTCATTGGGGTGTATGTATATGGAGTCAGGCCCTCCCGCTTCTTCCAGACATGATCCTGTGGCAGCTATGACGGGAACGGATGAATTGAGGGCTTCCAGTATTGGAATCCCGAATCCTTCAAAGCGTGACGGGTATACAAATATTTCGGCCATCTGATACATTGCCGGAAGATGCCGGAATGCAACGTTGTGAAGCAGGTGGACCCTTTCCTCCAAATGTTTTGTACGGACGAAGGCTTCCACCAGTTCCGTGTACGGCGTGCGTTTCCCGGCAATTACCAGATGGACATCTTCCGGAATTGCGGGCATGGCCTTTACCGCAAGCAGTATGTTTTTTCTTTCTTCGATGCTTCCCACATTCAGAATGTATCGGGGCGGCAGGCCGTAGGTCGCCTGCACTTCTTTTTTCATGCCATCTGTTGCCGTGGCGGAGAAAGCAGCGTCGCATCCCTGATAAACGGTGTGTATTTTGTCCGGCCTGATATGAAAATAGTTGATGATGTCGCGTTTGGTACACTCGCTGATGGCGATGATCGCATCGGCCTTTTCACATGACTTTCTGTATTTATACTGATAGAGCCATCTGTCAATCGGATGGTAATATTGGGGATAGCGTATGAAGATGAGATCGTGTATCGTAACCACAGTTTTGGTTCTTCTTTGGCTACGGATATTGAGCGGAAGCTCGTTGCTGAGTCCGTGGTAGATATCTATGCCGTCTGCTTCCATCCGGGAGGTAACTCCGAATGTTCTCCAAAGCGACCGGAAACGTTTCCATCCTTTTTTCGGCAACCGGCATTCGATTGCGGGACATTTCTCCATGAGGGAGCTGAATTGTCTGCTTTCCTTATACTTCGGCGCATAGAGCACATATTCGTTCTCCGGATAGAAACGGCAAAGTGTTTCTATCAGATACCGGCTGTAATTTCCTAAGCCTGTGAAATTTTGTACAGCTCTTTTCGCGTCGAATCCTATGCGCATAGACTTTGATTGAAGTTTGTCCTTGCAAAAGTACGAAATAATTCATGAACGTCCGTGCTTTTGTCTGGATTTGTGTGTAAAAGGTGATGTTGTATCCGTAAAATGATA